>JAESQG010000471.1 GCA_016765265.1 Pseudomonadales bacterium
TCCGTTACAAGCTAGAGGATGTGGGCCATATGAAACCCGATCTCTGTTCCTGTGGGCGAAGCCTGCCATTGATGGGAGCCGTTGAGGGTAGAACGGGTGATTTCTTTGTTACAAATAATGGTTCAATGGTACACGGTGAATATTTTACTCATTTGTTCTACGGGATCCCAGAAGTACAAAAATTTCAAATGATTCAAGAATCCCTGGAAGACATCCAATTAAAAATCGTAGAAACACCCGACGCCAAAAATAGGGATTATCTGAATATTGTTATATCAAAGACTATGGAAATGCTGGGAGAGCAAACCAAAATATCAACCCATTTCGTTGATCATATTCCTCCCACAGCATCAGGAAAATCCCTATTTACGATTTCGAAGGTTAAACGTTAGCGAATCTCATTCGATCTCGCTCAATAGTGGGTACTAGAATAATGCCGAAACAAAAATTGCTCATCATCAGCAACCTCTACCCCAATTCGGCCGAACCGACCAGGGGTATCTTCACTAAGCAAATTGCTGAACACCTTATTGATAAATACGATATTAAAGTTATCGCTCCACTTCCATGGGCGCCAAAATGGGCGAAAAAGTTAGTCGCCTCCCCAGTGGATGTTCCCTTTTTCGAACAGATAGATAACATTGATGTATATCACCCACGGTATTTTGTGATCCCGAAAATTGGCCGATCTTTATATGGCTTCTTCTTTTTTGCCGGTATTTTGTTAACGCTGCTGAAACTACAAAGAGAATTCAAACCAGACCTAATAAACGTCCACTGGATATATCCCGATGGCTTTGGGGCCGTACTGGCAGCCAAGCTACTAGGACTCTCAATCGTAACCCATAGCTTGGGCTGTGATATTAATGAATACAGCAAATACTTCCTCAGAAGACAACTAATCAAATATACCTTAAAAAATGCTGATAGAAACATTGTAGTCAGCGACGCTTTAAAGACAAAGTGTATCGAATTGGGTGCTAGCGCAGACAAAACTACGGTCATTTTAAACGGCGTCAACAATTCTATATTCTTTAATCGAGACAAATTAGAACTGCGCAAACAGTTAGCACTACCAAGCGAGACAAAAATATTTTTATATGCAGGTAACTTTAATATTGAGAAGGGTCTGTGTTATCTAATAGAAGCATATTCTATGCTGTCGAAAAACCAATCTAACATCATGTTATGTGTAGTAGGCTCGGGACCTTTAGAACAGGAGATCAATGGGCAGATTAATTCTTTAGGCATTGGAGATACGGTCAAACTTTGTGGGCGCGTACCTCACTCCGATATCCCGCTTTATTTAGGCGCTGCTGATTTTTTATGTCTGCCTAGTTTGCGTGAGGGATGCCCTAATATCGTGCTTGAAGCCTTAGCCTCTGGTACACCGGTACTTTCATCGAGAGTGGGCGCTGTACCGGATGTGCTGGCCAGTGCTGAAGTGCCTTTGGGACTAATGGCTACGCCGGAAAATAGTGTGGAGCTAGCATCAATTATGGAAAAAGCGTTGACTATGGATTGGCAAGTAAGAGAAAATTTTCAGTGGATGAATTGGCATGATAATGCCGATCGCATTGCTGAAGTTTTTGATGAATCGGTATCACGCTAGATGTTATCGGCCCGTCTGGTTTAATAGCCATTTACGGCTTAATTTCTCCATCTTCAATTAATTTAACCTTTATTACCTCCCCAATAATCTCATTGGCCAAACGCCTATAATGCAATTCATCCTCGTGAAAAAGTTCACTCTCATCATAGCCACTCTCCCTTAAAGCCTTTCTAATATCAATGGTGCTAAACCCAGCCAACGTCAGTGCATCTACTCGTAACTGGTAACGATCAGGAAAAAACTGCCATATCCCAGCCCAATTAAACATTCTTTGATTAGGCAACATCGCAAAATATACTTTCGTCCCCTGTTGTTCCGCTTCTTGCATAAATGTTTCCATTATTTTTTCTAATAATGGGTCCGATGCACCCTCACCGAGATAATACCCAAAAAAACTTCGGAACTTTTTAAACACAATAAAAAGTCCATGAGCGATTGGCGTAAAACCAAAGGATTTATACTGTTGAAAATCTCTATAATAGGCATCATTTTTCTTTAAAAACTGGTGAAACTCTCTATCTTCTAAATAAGACATCAACCAATTCTGATTCGGCCTGATTTCTACCAGTTTATCTTCACTTAGACTAAACCGGGGTTTTAAATAGGGCATAGACGTTTCGTCGGGAATCTTGAACGGAATATAATGATTATACAACCCAGCGATCGGGGTAGGATCTATCCCTACAACCAAGATATCAGGACTAAATGCTTTTATTTTAGACCGATACATAAGTAATGATTGATCAACGGAATACGACATTGAAGCAAAGTTGAAAGTTTCGATAGAAGCAGATTCTAGATAGGCCGACATGGTTTCGTGGTTTGCCACACCTCGCCCACCGTTCACCATTGAACTACCAAGAAATATAATCCTTGTTTTATCATTGCGATCAACAACTATAGGGGTCACCGATCGAGAGCCATATTTATCGGTGACCCATGGACCTCTTTTTTCGTTGGGCGTATTAGACCACCCTGCCACTGCATCGGGAATGTTCGCGTTTTCATGTCGTAAAAATCGTTCTGTTGATATTTTTGCCTTGTCATCCATATATAATGATAAAAACACGGCATCGGAAAAACAAAGAGGTAAGACAAACACCGCCAAAAGCTCGCAAGCAAGCCAAATGACTAAGGTGTAATACACCTGAGGCGCGAATGTCTTGAGCGATAATAGCTGTTTTAAGAATGGGCTTAGCATATTTCGTTTTATTTACCTAGCATTAAAACTGAAAATAAATAAAGGGATTAGCCTCTTCAGGTATGGAATGAAACATAAATATGATGATTAGTGCATAGACGCCACCTTTTACAAATGCCGGGATCTCGTATCGATGAAGTACACCACGCTCCCTCAACCAACCGTACAAATGGTCAATGCCAAAGCTGAGAAATGCACAAAGAATCAGAACTGTCACCGCAATACTATCGCCCGATTCATTACTAAATAATCGTTGTAAATAATCACTGGCGTGACCAAAATCGGTTGCTCGAAACAATACCCAAGCCAAACACACCAGTAGTTGTGTGAAAGCCCAAGCCATTAGGGTAGTAAGCCAAATATTTGGCATTTTAAATTTAATATGTCGATTTTTGAATTGCAATGAGGATGTTAATAATCCATGTATACCGCCCCAAGCAACAAAAGTCCATGCAGCTCCATGCCATAAACCACTCACCAGTGTGGTTATCATTTGATTTATGTAAGTACGTGCTTCACCTCGTTGATTGCCGCCGAGAGCGATGTATATATAGTCCCTAAAGAACCTAGACATGGTCATATGCCAACGACGCCAAAAGTCAGAGATATTCGTTGCCAGATAGGGGAAATCAAAATTTTCAGGCAAGCGAAATCCCAGCATTAAGGCCGACCCAATAGCCATATTAGTATACCCTGAAAAATCGGCATAAATTTGCACCGCATAACCAAACATCGCGAGCCAAAGAGTAGCACTGGAATATTGGTCAGGCGCGGCAAAAACAGGATCTACTAAATAGATCGCCAATGTATCTGCAATAAAAGCTTTCTTGAAAAGTCCTAAGAGAAACCGTACTGCACCCTGTTGGAAGTCTTGCCCATTAAATTGTCTGTCCGCACTTAACTGGTGTACGAATTCCTTTGCGCGCACTATGGGACCTGCCACCAATTGGGGGAAAAATGCGACAAAAGTGGCAAAGTCTAACAAAGAGTGTGTGGGTTTTAGTTCCTTTTTGTAAATATCAAATGAATAACTCAAGCTCTGGAAGGTGTAAAAAGAAATGCCGACGGGTAAAATAATCTCTAAAGTGGGTTGACTAGGGTAAAAGCCCAAGGTGTTGCAAAGATCCACAAAGGATTCAACAAAGAATTCCGCATATTTGAAATAAAACAAAATACTCAGATTGACAAGTATACTAACCCACAACCACGATTTTCGCGTTGTCTGGACACTAGAGGCGTGAATTTTTTTACCAACAACGAAATCTATCAATGTTGATATTATAATTAGACTTAGAAAACGCCAATCCCAGCAGGCATAAAAAAACCAACTGGCCAATAACAGAAAGAGATTTTGATGTTTTCGAGATAGGTGCCAGTAGACAAGAAAAATACAGGCAAAAAAGGTCAAGTATTGAATGCTTGCAAAATTCATAATCTAACGGGGGATGCCTGTTTGAAATATATACTGATTTGCTAGTTTATCCAGTTGTAGAATCTGAACCACTGAGCTTCTACTATACACTTTGATATCTGCTTCAGTACAGAGTCATGAAAGATTAATAATCGCTTTCAATACAATATTTACACTACGATTTATGTAAAATCACTCTATGCTTTGGACTACTATTTCCCTATGTTTTCTCTCCCCACAGACATTACCGTATTTGCTCTCCTTTGCCTCTTCTTCGTGCTGGCATTTCTACCCGAATCGGCGTTTAGTTATCTCGAATACACCAGTGTCGCCTTAGACATCAGTCATTTTCCCGCCTTTTGGTGCTTGCAGATAGTGCTGCATAGCAGCTTAAAAAGACTAAGCGCAATACCTGCTAAATATAATCTCGTCATCGTTACCAGTAGCTCCTTTGGTGTAGCAGTGCTTTTAGAGCAGATTCAGCCTTACTTTAATCGCAGCCAAAACCTCGAGGACTTAATTCTTGGGATCCTAGGTTTCACCTACGCAGCGATTCAATTCGCTCAACGAGAAAAAATATTTCAGACAAGCTCCACCATCGCATCGCATCTGCTCATCATACTCATAACGACAATCGTTATTTTCCCAAAAATCTATCTTCTCAATCTCAGGTTGAATGCGACTCCATTGTTAGGAGACTTTGAAAACCACTTTGAAACCCAGCTATGGCGTAACCTTAACCATATAAAAACACCCCCTCTTAGGCGGGTTCAATCCTCGCAGGTACATGGCCAGTATGCTCTAACTGGAAAAGCGCTGGACTACCCCTGGAGCGGTATCAGCTTTGAAAACAGAGAGGGTTTTGATATTTCTAACTATCAGCGCTTTAAATTGGATTTTTTTAGCAAGAATAGGCCAACTGTTCTTCATTTACGTTTGGATGATATATACGGAAACAAAGCCAATACAGACACTCAAATCGCCGATATTAGCTGGAGTCATGTCAGCTTTGATTTAACCACAAAAGAGATTCAACGGCTGGATACCGCTAATATCACCAACGTTTCCCTGTTCTATGAAACTGAAAATGGGCCTAATACTTATCAAGTGGATTATTTAAGGCTTGAATAATATGGATAAATACTAAAACAAAATTTGCCTAAAATAACAATGTACTCTTTAAGGGTGGTTTAGACATATCCTTCGCAAACTCACCAACAAATTCATAGGTCACAATCTCTCGTGCTACTTTAGGAGAATTGAAGACTTTCTCAGCAACTTTGTTAACATATTCAACCTTTCCCAACGCCTCTATCATTTCTACTCTATCATTCTCCACCAGTATGTATCGCACACGATACTTCGACAATTGTTCTCCCCAATCTACTCCTTTCTCTAAAATATCATCTGCTTGTAAAAAACTATGATCGCGATTCACATCATATTGTCTAAAATAGTAGACAAATAATTGTCTATATTTTCCGGAGTACGCCAAATTACCATCCATGTGAGAAACATTCAGATCGCTAATAATAGTATCGACTCCGGAAAATCCCGAAATTTTATGTTTCCAACCATTCAATCCAGCGAATACGATCACCACACAAAGTCCAGCCCAAGGTACAACTTCGAGCAACTTTCGACCTTTATTTTGGATGTATACTCGATCATACCCTTCTTTAAGTGCCGAAAAAAATAGAAATATTATCGGAGGATAAACAAGAACTGCAAACCGCTCACTTCGATTGTCAAAAAAAGAAAAAAACAGATAAAAACAGATAATACACGCAAACCAAATAGTATTTTCTTTTGCAAATCGCCTATCGCTAACA
>JAESQG010000472.1 GCA_016765265.1 Pseudomonadales bacterium
ACCAACACCTCAATAACCTCATCGATAAAGAGCCTGTGGGTAAACGCCTTTTATGTTCAAACCGTTATGGCCGAACCAGGCTGTGGTAGAACGATCAGGGTATGGTAAGGTCCGACTCTCCACCACTGTAGCACCCTGCGCCTGAGGGATATTGACCACCAAATCGGGCGCCGTGGTATCTTTGGTTATACGCACGGTGACTGGACTCAATGTCTCAACCGTTCTTGGTTCACCGCTATAACGTATCTCTGTTGTACTCGCAGTCAATATTAGGTCCTGCCCAGCTTGACCATAAGGGATTGTCAGCAAAAATTCATAAGGGAAGCTGGTATCGGTAAAGGTTCGATCGCCGTTAATCAGTCCGCTCACATTGACCGTCACTCGCTCTAACCCAAGATCGTCGAGCGCGTTAATCTGTATAAGCAAATGAGAGCCTTCGATTTCTTGTTGGTTATTGACAGGCTGGCCAAATACGATGGTGGGCGGTACATCTTCAACAACGGTAATGGCCAGAGTCTCTTCTGCTCGATGCTTATCTAAGTCACCAAATGACACGCCGTAGTTATCAACGGCTTCGACGGAGATATCGACAATATTGTTTTCAGGGTTAGCGCTGTCATAACTGGGTGCATTGAATTGGAAGCTATAAGGCGGTTGCCGTAATCTAAGCTCATAGGAGTCGTCACCGTTACGGTAGTCCACTCGAAGCCGAACATACTCGATGCCAACATCATCAAATGCAGCCACATTAACGTCAACTTTATTACTCTCAACAACCGAGCTGCCATTAAGTGGCGACACGACGTCAATAACGGGTCTATGATCGACATTTACCGGATACTGGACACTGACGGTATGTTCGTTGCCCGAGTGGTCTCTAGCCGAGACGCGCATCCAAACATCAACACGATGTACTTCATCAATACTGAGATTGTCAAACGCGGAGAAGATGACAGGAAGCGTGTTCACATTGATGATTTGCAGGTATTCAGGTGAATCAATGTTGACTGTTGTTACCGGTTCAAAGTCTGCGAAGGGAATGCTATCGACAGTTCTTACAATGGAATAGTCAGTACTAATGTACTCACCATTTGTTTTACGTATTCCATACCGCCTTTCTAACAGTAGTTGATCCACTTTTACATTATCATAGCCACGAATACCGATAGTAAAATCGGCGCCTTCGCTAGCTGCAAACCCAACAAGGGGTTTGGTGATATAAGCGGTGGGCTGGATGTTATCAGGTTCTATATTGACAACAATCTCTTGCCTCCCAACAGCTCCATCTGAATCTGTGATCTGAACCGATAACGTTATGGTCTCTCTACCGGCAATAATGCCGTTGGGAATCGCAAGCGAATAGCCAAATTGCGTAGCGTAGGCGCTTTCGCTATGGCCGTATATTTCGGCCGTTTTAACGTCATATTTATATTCAAAGGCATCATAAATCGATGCAAACATCTGCTCAACGATGGCAACACCACCAGAGGAATCCTGTACCTCACTTTTCTTCAACGCTACACCGTCGGCGAAAATCGCAACATTGTTTTGAGTTAATAGCCGATCGTCTGACGCTACGAGTCCAACTAAAATACTAAATGTACCGGCCACTATTGATTGATCCGGTGCAGGGTTGGTAAACCGTATTTCAGGCGCAACATTAACTAAAGGGTGTACCAAGAAAGTCCGAGTACTTTCTTGGTCTAGCGTGTCAACCAAGACAATTTCATATTCCGTGGGCGTCGTTCGATCAAACTGAATCCGAGCCCACTCTTGAGTACTCAAAATCGAAGGCTGCGGACAAATAGATCGGTAATCGATAGAAAGAATCGCGGGATCAACGCGACGACCATCCTTTTCTTTGCGGTAAACCGTCAGCGTTTGAAGTCCCGCATCATCACTTAACGCTACCCCAACTCTAAAGGTCTCACCTGAACGAACCCAAAATTCACCGTAGTTAAGTCTCGATTCGTCGGTATAGTTTTTTAAGAATTTGCCATCAACTTCGTAACTAGAAAACTCAATAATATCGATTAAAGGTGGCTCGTTGTTCCCGATTCGATAGGTGACGCTATCTTCCGTAGTGTTTCCGCTCTTGTCAGTGGCGATAAGTGATAATTCAAGCTCACCCCCGCTAAGGTTTTCCGGCACTTCATAAGGAATGGTAAGCCGGTCCTGTCCATAGACACCACCCAATTCAAGCAGTGTCTTACTGCGATTTTCCAGCAAACGAACGGTATCGAGCATGCTCGTATTATCGTCAAGAGCAATCTGTAAACTGAATCGTTGTTTCGCAATGACAACCGAGCCTTGCTCTGGTGTCAGAATATCAAGCGTCGGCGGTAAGCTATCTGTTAGCAATGAATGGGTGGCCAAAGAAGTTAAAGATATATCTCCTCTTTCTACAGACAATTTATCAACACCATGCGCGATGACTGAATATTGATTGATATGCTTTTCTACCAGAGTGGGAACAAACAGACCAAACTGCGCTTCCTCTATACTTTGATTGTTTTTTGTTACCCGAAGAAATAAAACTGATTTGGCCACTTTCCTCGTCCTCTAATATAACCTCTACTGACCCAATTATTGGAAGCGCTATCGTATGCTGGTCATATGTATATTCATTCACTCTGCTTAAACTGTGAATATTGATCACTAGTTTTCTTATATAGTTAGCGCTTATTGCCGAATTCAGATCGTAATTTGGTGTCACAATGACAGTGGTCGTATCACTATCAATAAGCGTATGGAGTTGACTCATTGAGTCCGCCAATAGAGTTGCCTGATTCACCTGCGCACTACATACATTTCTGTTGTACGCAATGATATCGTAACTCACCACGTCGCCACCGACGATTTCAATTGAGCTTAAACCTGCGCGGTAGGATTGATTAGGAAAAATGGTTAATCGACTATTAGCGAAACTTAGATACTCACCGGTGTTGATCAATAGGGATGCCGTCGTGCCCGTCGACTCTGGATAGGACAGACTAATCGAGGGCGCAACATTGTTGTCTTCTGCCGCTCCAATCATCTCTGCATGGCCAGTGGGATCCCTTGAACCACCTGCCCCCAAGCCAACGAAGGATGTATAAACTGCAAAAGAGTTTACGGTTTCCGCTGGCGATACACTATCGTCTAACACTGCTAATGAGGAATAGGATATTTGTGCTTTCGTCACCTCCCCCTCAGGGTTTGGCATATCAATGCTCGATAGCGGCGGCTGATCAGGCAGGATTCGAACTGCACGATTGAGAACTTGGATATTACCCGCTAAGTCAATCGCTTCGACACGAATTGCAAAAGACTTCCCAGCAACAGGTATAGGTACAAAGGGCTGGAGGTCAATATCGATTGATGAATCGCTGATTTTAGGGAACACTAGGGTGTCTGATGCAATATTATCGACTTCATACAAAATCGTCCTTTGTGCATCTGAGACCAATGCATCTTGCATCGATACGCTAACCGACTGGAGCCGTATATTGTCAAACGCTTGAAGGCTCAAACTCAACAACTGCCTATCGTATACGACCTCGGGCGGCGAAATGAGATTTATTGTTGGTGCTTCCGTATCGGTTTTTATATTGAGACTAATCGTATTGGATTCACTGTAGTTGGGTCCATTATCCCTGACCCGCACCATAAATTGATAACTGTTACCAGCAAGCTCACTCGTCATTTCAATTGGAATTCTAACGACGCCTTGATAGTCACCGTATAAACGTTCAGCAACGATAACTGATCCGAAACTGGTTTTGTTATCAACCGTCTTTTGTTCAATTCGATCTAAGCTTGAGAACACTTCCCAGGGCAGTACGATTTCATTTTCTGTTGCGCTGACTAAGACTGCTTCATAATGGGTGAGGTAGTAATTATCATTCGCCGTTCCATGGACTTCAAAACTATCGCCAGGGAACAATGATAATGTTTCATTTGGTACCTCTAAGACAATAACCGGCGGCTCTTCATCTTGCAGGATTTCAAGCTCTAGGATTTCTATCGATTGAAGGCCGTCATTGTCAACAGCCCGTATCTGAATCTCCACATCACTGCCTTCAGGTAAAGTCGGGGTTTGCATCGCCGCACTGAGGTAGCTGCCCTGTTTAATCGCATTCGAAATTTCCCCGCTCGAAAATTGATGCGAGAGTAAATCAACTCCATTTTCAACATAATAAACTTCTACCGACACAACTTGATCATCATCAGTTACGGATAGATTTAACGTATAACGTTCACCCTCTACTAAACGTGAGCCGGGTGCCGGGTGTCTGATAGAAATCGTGGGGGGAGTATTGTTTATTAATGGGTAGACCCAGCTGGTAGTCCCACTGCTATTACCAAAGATGTCTTTACCTTCAATAATTACTACAAATTCATCTCTATCCGTCGACAATGTAACCTGCATCGAGTCTTCGACTATATTCGTTTTTTGCGTAGCATAATCCCTTTCTAACGCTACACTATCTGCAACACTGATGCTTACAGAGCCTACATTTGTTTCATCTGATATTCGCCACCTAATAGTTTGTTCCCGACCTTTATACAGTTGAGCCCCCTTCACTGGCTCAACGAGTGCAACTAAAGGCGCAAAATTGTCTTGAACAACATCGATAGACGTTACAAAGGCGTCGGATATGGCTCCATTGGAGTCAGTAACGGTGGCCGTAACGGTGACAGTGAAGGCGCAATTGTAAGGTTGAAGGCTACAGGCCTGAGAGGATATCGTGTTTAGATCTACCTCGGTGTGGTATTGAAGTACCGACATACCCACCAAACCGGTACTGGTGTCGGCCCAATGCGATTCAATGACATTCGATCCCAGTGTGTAGCTTAAGTCGACCCGACTCACCGCTTTGTCATCTTTTGCGACCAGGTCTAGCTTTACAACCTCATTGGAGAAATAAATATCTTTATTTAGACTAATATTGGTAATCGTCGGTGCTGTATCGACAATGACACCTACAACCACCTCAACGGTACTAGTGTTACCCACCTTGTCAGAAGCGGTGGCCGTAATCAGATAGGAATCATACTCCACACCTTCGGCCCGACTAAACACAGGGGCATTAACTAATTTCAATGCAGAATAGGCATTTAATCCACCAGGTACTTCTTGTGGAATAAGATCATCTCCCTCCAACACATCTTGACTATCTCCCGTTAAGACATATCCCAGCCCGCTGATTTTCTTTATGCCCGTTAAACGTAAATGGGTTGTTCGCACGTTGTCATATCCTGCAATTTTCAGGACAAATTCACTACTTTCTACAATTCTCGCAACATCGTCCCCATTTTTTGCTGCGTCAACTGTGGGGGATACGAGATTAATGACAGGGGCGTCCTCGTCCTTACCTAAAGTAGCAACCACCTCATTGCTCTCGGCTTGATGACCATAGCTGTCTGTGGCGATTACTAAAAAACTAATACTTTGCTCGCTTTCCACGGCACTTGGGGTTTCATAAACAAGGGCAAAAGGAGATTTAAAATCTGTTCCTGCTAACTGACCATCCACATAGAAGTCGACTCTATCCATCCCAACATCATCGACGGCATTTGCTCTTATTTCTAGGGCTAACCCTGAGACAAGGTGTACCCCATCCAACGGATAACTAGTGCCAGCACGGAAACCCATGTATTTCACTCACGAGCAAAACACTGATCAAGAAAAGGTCTAGGTTGTTGTGACCAATAAGATTTTCAAGGA
>JAESQG010000473.1 GCA_016765265.1 Pseudomonadales bacterium
ATAACCAATAACCAATAACCCCAAGTGTTACCTGCCCACAATTTTCTGCGAGGGCAGGCCTACATCGGGCTGTCCAAAGTCACAGACGCCCGTAGGAAATATAGCGTCTAGCCTTTCCATTTCGGTAGGGTCAAACAGTGTATTATAACCTTCGATTTCATCAAACTGTTGCACGGGAATTAGAGCACATTTAAATATATCCCCCTTAATACCAGCGCCGGCCTGCATTCTGGAAGAAGAAAAAACTTTAAACTTCTCGCTGCAGGGTCCTGGTCTTTTACCATCTAGGATACCGTTCCATGCATCGTCTCCAGCGTAAATAATCTCGCCCTCAGCGCCAATACACCGATCAACGGCACTCGCTGGTTTATTTTGAACAATATCTCTGTCTTTGTGTTTATCTCGGTTTTGCATCCATAGATCAATCACATCCAGAGCATCACCTGTGGGATCATACCCGCAATGCCAATCCAGGGTAACCAAATCTAAATCACTGCATTCCGCAAACCAAATTAAATGATTGTCACTATGCCCCTTATTGGCTTGTATTCTTGCTCTGCTTTCAAAAGAGGCTCGGCTATGGTGCATATCGAGAACAGGCTCTAGATACCATCGCACGTCTATGATGGGAATATTTATATCACCCCTGAAGACATGTCCTGAATCGTAAGAGGTATTCATAATACTAATGTCACCTTCTGTACGGGGCGCCGGATTACCCTTTTTACAATTCAAACTAAGATTCATATTTGCTTGATCCCAAGCATCAAACTGTCCTGTGCTAGCACTTTTGTCCCAAGGATAGTCTCCCTTACGCATTTGCGCGGGATGTTTCCAGCCACCCACACAGGCATTAAGATCCAAGAACATTTGTTTCGTAATCTCACCATTACGCAAAGCTACTAGACCGTATTGTACTCCCACATTATCCCAGCTATTAGTAGTGACTCCTGTTTTATCAGGGCCCTGATAAACATCATGCAGGTCATCCCAGTGAGTCCATTTTATATTGTTAACGACATTTTTTGGAAATTTGAATAACTTCATAACCTTCGCATAAGCTGAGTGAGTCCACTTTGGATTGAAAACAGCGGGGACGGTACCCCGCCATCCATTAACACATTCACTCGCCCCGGGTTTAGGCGCTGGCGAACGGGACCATTTTTCAATTAATGCCGTCTGACTGGCGTTAACGCCTTGAACAGTAATTCGATTCAACCAATCTGACCAATAGGAACTGGGGTCTTTTTGAAATTCACTATCAAAAAACCGTTCCAATAGCTCACAGTCACCTACATTTATCGTCTGTGTAATCATGTCCGAAAAAGAGGCTTGTGGTATAGCAGCGTCAATGACATCCCGGTTATTTTGACCAATAACATATTGCTGAACCGCGCCCCCTGATGCTCCTATACCAACGGTGTATATTGGTTCCCCATAGACTGCGATAAAATGTCGCTTGACCATAACCGCAGTCTCTTCCGCTAGTTTAAGATTGTAATGAGTAGAAGTTCGAGTCCCGGAAGAGTAGGCAATCGCATATCCTCTTTTAAGGGAGGCGTAATGCAGCGCATGATTCTTGTTTAAGCTAAATCCTCCTTGATACCGACCAATACCAACGCCGCCCTGAAATTTATACATTAGCTTGTTGTTCCAAGCAGCGTTGTTTAATGTCTTCGGAGAATTCAATGATTCGCTATAAGGAGCAAGCATTGCGATGCTGTACATGAAACGATTTATAGTCCCCCGCTCAACCCGTACGATAAAAGGAATCTGCTTACCCTTATTTTCAATGTAGGCAATGTCATCGTCGTGTTTATTTAAACTAAAAAAGGGTGCAAATTTTTGATTGGTTTTACTAAAATAAAAATAATCAACTCGAGTAAAAACACTACAGTCTTCACTATAACCAATGGGTTTTAACAGTATGAGAGGGTATCCTAATAGTTCTGGAAATATTGCAGTCCCACCGGGCTTGTCATTATCAATAATGGGCTGTCCAAGATCAAATTTAGTCGTCGTACACACAAAGGGGTATTGTCTGCTCTCCCTACTCCCTGGCGCCAACGGGCCAGTCTCACCTATCCAAAAGTAATCATCTTGGTCTGAAATATTATTATTAATCTGCGGGTGACTAATATAACTGTAGGCAATAAGAGTGCCGGTTCCTATAGAAGGAAAGACTATTAAAAATATGGTGCAATAAAATAGAATCTTTTTGAGGGGCATCTAATAAGTTAAATAGATACGAATAGGATAATCAATTTTTGATTAGTATATATTTGTAAGGCTACCTTATTTGACGTAGTTTTATAATTTTAAGGAACTACACTCATAGTTGTTTAGTAGGTAATTTCATTAAAAACTAAAACACTTAGAAATGGCACGAAAAATAAAATGCCAGAAAAGCCTTGCTATACCAATCTTGCTATAAAAACCTTGCAATATAAACAGTGTCGTGCCCCGAGACTATACTTGCCACGACACCGTCGTTATAAAGCCTATTTTTTATTGATTTTACTTCTTTAGTAATTCCCAACCATTTTTATCCAGTTTTACTAAAGGCTCTCTAGGTAATCCTAGTCCACGTTCACTTATCACATTTTTCTGTATCTGGGCCGTGCCTCCACCAATGATGCCCATAAACGAGCTAATGTATTGTCGCATCCAATCCTTAGATCGTTGATAAACACTACCATCATACAGAGTTCCAAACTCTCCCAATACATCTACTGCTAATGAATAGATATCATAAGAGAGGTAAGTGGCAGACAGCTTAACGATTAAACCTTCCACACCAGTGGATTCCTTGTTTATGTCGTTCGACAGTAATCGCAATCCGTGATACTTATTGGCAAGAGAGCGAGCTTGCAATTTTACTAATCGATCTCGAAAAACCGGTAAATCAATGGCTCGAACACCCGATAAAGTTTCTTCATGCATCATATCCGCAACACCACGAATTCCTGATGCAGAAGCTCCGGGATTAGCAATCATACCGCGCTCGTACTTAAGTGTTACATTTGCAACACGCCACCCTTCTCCTCTTTTACCTACAATGTTACCCACTGGAATTTTTACATCACTGAGAAACATTTCGTTAAAGAAGGCTTCTCCGGTCATTGTCACCAAGGGTCGAATTTCTATGCCAGGTTCCTCCATGGACATTAGCAAGTAGCTAATCCCGTGATGTTTGGCTGCGTCGGGTTCCGTTCGAACTAAGATAAAGCACATATCGGAAAACTGAGCTGAGCTGGTCCAGACCTTTTGCCCGTTTACTATAAAATTATCTCCCTCCACTACACCTTTTGTTTTTAAACTAGCAAGGTCACTGCCTGAGCCTGGTTCTGAATAGCCTTGGCACCATATCATGTCGCCGTGTATTGTGGGCTTTATGTATTTTTGTCGTTGCTCCTCTGTGCCTACCTCTAAGAATGTCGGCACCAGCATTGAAATACCCTGATTCTGTATCCCGCCTCGGGTACCGGAGCGAACAAATTCTTCAGAAATAATCAAGCTCTTAACGATGTCTGGTTTTGCGCCAAATCCGCCGTATTCTTTCGGGATGGATCTTGCTGCGTAACCGTGCTCGATTAACGTCCCTTGCCAGTCCAACATCTGTTGGGATGGGCGAAACTCTCCTAACCTTATCGACCCATGTTGGGTTTGCTTGCCAAGGGTGTTGCAAAAATTACGCACTTCAGCGCGAAAGTCGTCATACTCGGGGCCAAAATTTAATTCCATGATGTTTCTCCTTAAGCCGCTGTCATTTTTTCGGGTGCCCAGCCTTGAGCAACAGCTGCATAATGTCTCGTTACTTCGGGTCCGCCTAATAATTGTCGATTAACTTCGATACGTTTAAACCAGAAATGCAAACCCAATAAATCGGTAAAACCCATACCACCGTGCATTTCGGTAGTAGCTCGGTTGATATTCTTTGCCACTTCGCTGCTATGCGCTTTGGCGTGACATGCCATCATCGTTGCTTCTTCTGGTACTTCGTCATAGGCATGAGCTGCATACCAAATCAGAGAGCGACAAGGTTCGAGCTCAGTAATCAACTCAGCCAGAATATGTTTGATTGATTGGAAAGAGCCTATAGGCCTATCGAATTGCTCTCGAACCCGCGCATATTCCACGGCTTGATTAAACATGGCTTCCGCAGCACCTAAAGTATCTGCAGCGATATTAATTCGCGCTGCGTTTAATACAGTCTCGATTGCATCATTCGCTGCGCCTTCCTCACCCAGCACTTCACAAGGTGCATCCTTCAGGCGCACTACCGCGAAATCTCTTGTCTTGTCTACAGTAGAAAGTGTTTCCACCGTCACCCCAGGCGCATTCGCCTCCACGAGTATCAGTGTACCTGCAGTGGCAAGAATGAGCTTATTTGCCACTTGACCGCCAATCAGAAATGTCGAGTCACCGGTCACTTTGCCGTTGTTGATAGTGAGCTGGGTGTTCTCTCTGTTCATCACCACATCGGTCAAAGCAACCCCATAGATGACCTCACCAGCGGCAATCTCTGGTAGCAACTTTTCCCTTTGTTGGTCCGAACCCGCATGCTGTATAGCCAATGGCGCCAAAACTGCATGCCCCAAATAGGATACGGGTACTATGTGTTTGCCTAAAACCTCTGAGACAACTTCAGCGTGTAGCATACTTAAACCCGAACCTCCGTACTCTTCCGGGACCAAAATACCAAGCGCACCCTGCTCTATTAATACATTCCAAATAGCCGAGCTGTGGTGATCAGAGTTACCGGCAAACTTTCTTATGGCTTCCAGGTCTAAATTAGATTCTAAGTATTTGTTAAGCATATCGCCCAACATTTTTTGGTCTTCAGACAGTCCAAATCTCATAGTGAGGTCCACCCCATTAACGAAGTTATATGTGCGGCCGTGTGATAGCCACAGCCTTAGTATTTCATCAAGCTTGAATGATAAGTTACTTAACATTGATCTTGATGCGGATATTAAACAACCAGATTGCAGTGATCACAGCAAAATCGAAAAACAGAATATTCTTAAATTTTACGGAAGATTGACTGTAGTTAACGCGTATGGGCATCACTACATCATGATTTGCTAAATTTGCTGCTGCACCACAACCTCTTTAAGCCATTGTGACACAGCAAACGAAACCAATCGGGTTGGTCTCATTATATACCGAAATCGGCGTCTACCGAAACCGGCGTCTACCGAAAACAGCAGATACCGAAAGCACCTATCAATTGACCGAAAGCACCTATGAATTTACCGAAAGCACATATGGATTATAGCTACGGTATACTGATCAATTAAGTCACTTCCAGCCCTTCCATCACTCCGGCTTCGCGCCAGTCCTTGAGCACCTGAAAAACTGAATCGGTCCTGCTCCATACATGTCAGAAAAGAAACCGTCTTTATTTTCTTGGTTACCTTCGCTGTTATAGTACCCAGGAGTACACTCGGCATAAAACCGTTCGCCCACTTTGGCATACTTCTTTATCTCATGTACGTAATTCTCAACAGCTTCAGTTGTGGCCTCCACCGTATTTTTGCCGCGCTTACGCACTTCATCAAGGATAAAAGCAATATGTTTAGCCTGTTCATTTAGAGCATGAGGTACATTTGCGGTAATCGCAGTTTGAGTAAACCCCATAAAAAAGCAGTTAGGGAAACCATGACTTTGTAAGCCGTGGAAAGTGCGTAAACCGTCACCCCAATATTCACTCAATTTCAAGCCGCCCTTGCCAACTACGTCATAACCAGACCGTCGGGTATAAGAAGTTCCTACCTCAAACCCGGTAGCAAAAATCAGGCAATCTAATTCATATTCCTTACCATTAGCCACGACGCCCTTCTCAGTTAGACGCTCCACGCCTTGTCCCAGTGTATCCACCAAGGTGACACCGGGTCGGTTGTAAGTTTGAAGATATTCATCGTGAAAACATGGACGTTTACAAAACTGTCTGTACCAAGGCTTGAGTGCTTCTGCAACGCTCGGATCCTTAACAAGTTCCTCAGCACGAGCACGCACCTGGTTCATTTTACGATAATCCGACAATTCCATAAGCTGAGCGCGTTCTATTTTGGTTAACCTACGGCCCAGTTTTTGGCTCGCAATCTTAGCTGCGGTTCCCGTTAGACTGCGCATGATATCGGTCCAACCATCGTTTACCAAATCCACGTCCTGATCACCACCACTCACCAACACGTTAAAATTATCCATTCTTTCTTGTTGCCAACCGGGCTTTAAAGTCTTTGCCCATTCTTGATCCGTGGTGGAATTATTGCGAATGTCCACGGAGGAAGGTGTGCGTTGAAACACATACAGTTCCTTAGCAAATTCGCCTAAATGTGGAATACATTGAATCGCAGTTGCACCAGTACCAATAATACCTACTCTTTTGTCTTTTAAATTATGCAGACCGCCCGAGGAATCACCGCCGGTATAGTTGTAGTCCCAGCGACTAGTATGAAAGGTGTGGCCTTTAAAATCGTTGATACCCGGTAAGCCAGGTAGCTTCGGTCTATTGAGAGGACCATTCGCCATGGCGACGTATTTAGCCTTCATTCGGTCACCACGATCAGTGGTAATAACCCAAAGTTCTTCAGACTCATCCCAAGTCATGGACTCTATAGCAGTCTGCAAACAGGCATTGTCATAAAGGTCGAAGTGTCGGGCAATTCTTTTACTGTGTTCTAAAATTTCGGGAGCAAACGTGTATTTGTGTTTAGGCATGTAGCCCAATTCCTCTAGAAGGGGCAAATAACAGTAAGACTCCACGTCACACATGGCTCCTGGATAGCGGTTCCAATACCAAGTACCACCAAAATCACCGGCCTTGTCTATCATTCGGATACTTTTGAAACCAGCCTCACGCAATCTTGCGCCAGCTAATAGTCCGCCAAAACCACCACCAATAACCACCACTTCGACTTCATCAAAAAGGGGCTCTCTCGTAAAACCAGGGTCCACATAAGGATCATCGCTGTAATGTGAAGATTCGGCCGTCACTTCGACGTATTGATCGTTACCCTCTTTTCTAATTCGCTTGTCTCTTTCGGACAAATATTTTTCTTTCAGCTTGGTCGGCTCAAAGTCCAAACCACCCATTAAATCCACTACTTCCTGTTCGATTTGCATACTTGCTTCTCCCTTACTGTTTTTCTAATGATAATTCTACTGTTACAACATACTCGTTTAACGTACACCCTATCCCGTCATTCAATCGCGTAACGCCAAGGTTTGCTGGGTTGATCTGCCTCTTCATCAATAGTGAAAAGAGGAATAGAGACATTCTCATCCACATCTTTATAGACGATGCGTAACCGCGTGCCAATACCCACTTGTTTCACCATTTCTGGTGTCGCCAAATCCCCATCGGCAGTAGCTAAATTCGCCGTCATTCTTAAACCATCAAATTGATCGGGTTTGCCTCTCTGGCTATCCAACTCAACAAGTAACAATAAATAAGGCGTGTGTTTCCGGAAGGCGGGCTGTATAGCGTGGTGGATTTCGCCATAGGAATATAACGTTCCCTTGCCCTCTACTGGAGTCCAAGTGGCTTTAGGGCTAGAACAAAACGGGCATGCTGTGGTGGCCGGATAACGTAACAAATCGCAATCATCACAACGCTGCAGGTGTAAATCGTGTTTTGCACAGTAACTGTAAAATTCGCGATTTTCACTGTCTAGCTCACTAATTTTTACTGGCATGCCAGGATATTCATTCGTAAATGTCATCGGTATATACCCTCCTAATATTTTGCCATAACCAGGGCCGATCCTTGACCCGGAGTCGCCCAACCAAGATTTGCCGTAAGCTCAACATCGCGAACTTGGCGACAACCCCCTTCGCTATAGTCATAAGTATGCTGTCGTTTACCATCTTCTCCGATAGGGCAGCTATCATCGACGTCATGGCGCAGTTGACGCACATTTTCTATCACCATGCTTATACCGTGAGTGTAACCTTCACAAAGGTGACCGCCGCTAGTATTGTTTGGGCGTTTACCACCGAGTCGAATAGTCCCATTTGAGACGTAATCTCCACCCTCCCCTTTTTCGCAGAAACCATAA
>JAESQG010000474.1 GCA_016765265.1 Pseudomonadales bacterium
ACAGTAGTTTGGGCAGTGTAAGGTGTGTTTGGATATAATGCTAGGTTTTATTAATGTTGAGCAGTTGTCCATAGTTATTAAGAGTGCCTGTCCTTTTATTGTTTTATTGATACAAGGGCTATCATTAGTCCTTGATCTATAGAATGACATGTCGCGGAAAAGTATTACCAAAAACTACGAGAAGCAAGACGTTCATAAGAGAAAACAATAAAAGCAGTTTCAGGATGAGCTTGGTAAACTCAGCTAGTTACCTTCCTTGTCACCTGTTGTACTTACAAGTTAAATCTACCAGACATTAAAGCGATGGACGAATGGATTTATAAACAGGGTTGTTAACTACACTTGTTTAACTAAAAAATTAGTGTGGAATATTTAATTTATAGCTAGTGTCTCAATAAGATTTTACCGCACTAGGCTTGATGGCGAAATAAAGATAAACAAAGACAAACGCCATAACAAAGTCATTAAAAGTCGCTAAAATCACCCCCAGTAGAGTGACTAACTCCAGGCTAAAGAGGTAAACCACAATAGCATATACGCCTAGCTTGCCCATCGCAGATATAATAATGAGATGTTTATAGCGTTCAATATCTCCTGCAATTAACCAATAAATAAGGCCAAACAAAAAGACAAACCAAAATACACCCATAAAATAAGCTTGCTCGTGTTCTCTCGAGAATTGAAAACCTTCGCCATGAAATAGTGATGTTATAAGGTTAATAAGGAGGATGTCTAGTGGTTGTTTGGTTATGTGTGTAATGTTGTATAAATAAATAATAATTAATGCTTGAGTCAAGTGATAAAATGGCTGTCATGTTGGTACTCTACTTACACCTAAATGTCTTGCCTCGTTCGTCCGCACTATGAAATTTGGATGAAGAGAACAACGCTGAACTGCCATTAAGGAGCATTTGGAGCTTAGAAAATGGTGAGTGTTTAAATTCGATTACCTTTCTACAACAAAAACGTTAACCGGGTATGTTTAATTCGAGCTAGCGGATAAATGGAACTTTAATATGCAAGGAACAACAAAAACTAAAAATTGGCTTCGTTACTGGCGAAACTCCCTGGCGGATGCAGAAAGTGGTAAAGGTGCATTAAAGAAAAAAGATCTCAATTCGTTCCTCACTATGAAAGTATCAACCTTTCAACTCGGAAGTCTAGCAAATGATGGCCGAAACTGTGCCGTCCTAACAAACTTGTTTGAAGGGGAATTAGATAAAACTCAGCTTGTTAAGGTTGTAATTCGTCCCACTGTTTTCATCAGCAAATACGAGCATGGTAAGAAGCATTCGAGTACGCAGCCAGACGTAATTAGCCCAATTGTTTGTCAGGTCTGGGTGAGTAGAAGTGGTTATTTCTATCCGGCGGGCAGGCCTACCATTCCTAGAGACCTTCTTGCGCCGCAAGTCGAAGACAAGTTTACTTTGTTTGATGTTGAATGCCTTGACACATTTCATACGGGTAATGAAGCTTGCGTGTTTGCTGAGCCGGAGGCGCTCGCCTTAGTTGATCTTGAAAGTGATCCTGAAAAGCGTTATCAGGGTTGGGATAAGTATTGTGGCTTAGCACGAGAGTTATTTACAACGCTCAATGCTGGTGGGGCCAAGTCTAAGATTGACGTTGGCTACCAATTAGAAAAACATCGACAGGTATATTTTATTAAAGTCGACGATGCAGTGAATGCTGCTCGAAATATTCTTCGTCTATATGATTGGCTGAAAATAGACGACTGTCCCTTACCCTTATTAGAAAACTACAGCCTAGGACGGGTTGGAACTCATGAGGCTTGTAAAGAGTCTTCAAGTGCTATCTCCCTTCGACTGGGACATTCGAATAGCAAATTCCCTTTAGTTGCAGCTCAAAGAGATGCCTTAACCCATGTTATGTCCATGGAAGACGGCGACATTTTGGCGATCAATGGGCCGCCCGGAACTGGCAAAACGACCTTCGTATTATCTGCGGTTGCTTCACTATGGATTAAAGCAGCGCTAGCAGAATCTGAACCGCCTTTCATTATGGCTGTGTCGACCAATAACCAAGCTGTCACCAATATCATTGCTGCTTTTGCGAAAGGTTTTGAAGAAAATGATAGCCCTTTCAGTGGCCGATGGATACCCGGCATAAAAAGCTATGGAGGGTATTTCCCTGCTGCCAGTAAAGAGAATGATGCCGCTGCACAGTATCAAACAAAAGCATTTTATGAATCTTTAGAACAGTCAGAATTGATAGACCAGGCGGAGTTCGAGTTCTTAGCAAAGGCAAGACTAGCGTTTACTGATGAGGGTCTACAAACCATTGGATCAGTAAAAACTGCTTTGCAGAACGAAATGGCACATCTTCATCTTGAGTTGACTCAAGTCGAGGCAGCGTGGAATCAATTCGATGAGGCTAACAAGCTCTGTATAGAAGCACTAGGTGAGACCCCACTAAGTACCTTTCAGCAATCGCAAGAAGCGTTAGAGTGTAAAGGAAATGAACTAAAACAAGTCATGAAAGACCAGAAAACATGGCAAAGCTTCTGTGCAAACGAATCCATTTGGTTACTGCTATTTCGCTGGTACCACCAGTCGGACGTAAATTAATACTATTGAGAAAAGTGTTTATTGAAAATTCTTTCGGCGATGTTGCTAAGTCAATAATTGCGGATAAGCACAATGTAAGCGAGGTGTTAACAGATTGGATCGAAATTAAACGTCAAGAAGTTAGTCAGCTAAAACAGAATCATGCATCGTTAGCCGTACTCCTTGATAATTGGGTACAGGCTGAAGAAAAATGGATGTCAATATTGCTAAATATGTTTCCGGTTTTATCGGAAATACCAACGGTTGAAGACGTTGACTTATTTCTCGACGTTACGGTGCGCTTTAAATTGTTCCAACTTGCCGTACATTATTGGGAAGCCCGTTGGTTGCTGGAATGTCGCGAACTCGAAGCAAGTGGGAATACCGATTGGGCTGCCCATAGGAAAACTGGCTTGAAATCTATTCGCCCCCGCTGGCGCAGGCGGATGATGTTGACACCTTGTATAGTTTCCACCTTACATTCCCTACCTTCTCATATGACTTACAAAACCTATAGTGAGGAAGAATTCAAGGTAGAGTATTTGACCACTGAAATTGACTTGTTAATTGTCGACGAGGCAGGACAGGTCTCTCCAGAAGTGGCGGCTGCCTCTTTTTCTTTAGCAAAGCAAGCGTTGGTCATCGGTGATACTCATCAACTTGAACCCGTTCGCTCTCTAACCCGCTCTGTAGATATCGGAAACCTGATCCAATCCGGTGTTATAACTGATAAAGCGCAATACCCTGAGATTAGCAATACAGGTGCTACGGTAATTGACGGAAGTGTTATGCATATTGCGCAGCGCACGAGCCGTTATCAATATTTGGAAAAAGCGGAACCCGGTATGTTCTTGCGTGAACACCGACGTTGTTATGATGAGATTATTTCATTTAGTAATGAGCTGTGTTATCAGGGCTTGTTGATTCCCAAAAGGGGCGGGGCCGCTTCTGATAATTTATTCCCACCGATGGCTTATCTCCATATTGATGGCCGGGTAGAGTCGCCACGTGTTGGTAGCCGATACAACGCGCTGGAAGCGATTCAAGTTGCAGCATGGTTGGGGGAGAATCGAGAGAAGATAGAAACTTATTATAAAAAATTAAGTGATGATGGCGAAAATCAATTACTAGAAGATCTAGTAGGTGTTATTACCCCTTTTAAAGCACAGCAAGAACACATTGAGAAAGCCTGTGTCAAACAGGGTATTAATGTGGGCAAAGGGGAGGGCAAACTGACTGTTGGGACCGTCCACGCCTTGCAGGGTGCTGAGCGACCTTTGATTATATTCTCGGCGGTTTACTCTAGGCATGGTGATGGTGATTTCATTGATATGTACCCTCCTATGTTGAATGTAGCGGTTTCAAGAGCGAAAGATAGTTTTATTGTCTTTGGTGATATGGATGTTATTTCTGCTGCTAGTCGGGGTAAACCACGTTACTTGCTTGCACGGTATTTGTTTGGCTCAGATGCTAATGAGTTAGTCTTCCCCCTAGATAAACGGCCCGATTTGTTAAGGTCTTGTGCTTCTCCAAAGTTTATTAACAATGCTGAAGAGCATGATGAATATATGAGACAGATACTCCAGGAAGCTGTATATCAGGTTGATATAGTGTCTCCTTGGCTATCTGTTTCACGATTAAAAGAAGTGGGATTATACG
>JAESQG010000475.1 GCA_016765265.1 Pseudomonadales bacterium
GTAGAGGTCAATATTCCTATCTTTTCTGCGAATCACTACCGAGCAATGGCCGATCTAATCTATCAACGTTTGCACGAGAACAAAAGTTTGCAATCCCTTCGCGCCGATGATTGGTTTCCGACTAAAACAGACCGCGACAAGCTTGCGTACGTTTTACATCAGCTAGCCCCTTCCTTGAAAGAGGAGCAACTACAGAAATTAAATGGGTGGATGAAGGAACAAGACGTTGGATAATCTCGACAACACCTTTTCTGACGCCCAAAAACAACATATCAATATTATGAGGCTTATAGCTGAGTCTCTTAATGATACTCCTATGGTTCTCAAAGGAGGTACTGCTTTGATGTTGGCTTATGGTCTTGATCGTTATAGTGAGGACCTTGACTTCGACTCCACTAAAGCCATATCTCTAGAAAAACGAGTAAAGGGCGCACTGAGAACTACCAGGATAAACGTCAAGGAGATCTTTGTTAAAAAAGATACTGAGACTGTTAAACGCTGGATGATTCAATATTCTGGTCCAGCTGGATTAGGGTCGCTAAAAGTTGAGGTGTCTTTTAGAAAAGAGAGTATCGATGCAGATTCATATACGATGGTTGGCGGTATTAAAGTGTATAAAATTTCAGAGCTTATCGAACAAAAGCTAATAGCGGCGAGTGACAGATGCAAGATACGAGATCTATACGATCTAGCATTTCTTTCGAGAGAGAAGCCGGCACATTTTTCTGGTAAATCTCGCACGGCTTTACAAATATTAACTGCAGATCTAAACGACCTGTATTCTCGTTATGAAGCCGATCATGCCGAAGACTCTATTTTAAAAGGCGAAGATCTGGAGGATTTAGTTTTAACTCTCCAACAAAGCGCCGAGGAATTAATGTGATGACCAAGGGAAACTGACTTCAACTCCCTGTTATTGTAATCATCGTGCTGTAAGCGATTAAACTTGGCGATGTAATTACCGGTATCGTCGTATACCAATATATTGGTATATTACTAGATGCTGATCTTTATATATTTAACTCTACGGCCACAAAGATCTCTGCTAAGACGACACAAGCTAAGGTGCTGCATACTTGGTTGTAGCTATTTCTTCCTCACCTACGGATTTGTCAACCAGTATCGGTTTTACGTGGCCTACGAACAAACCCATTTTTACCTCCAAACGCACATACCTTTCGTCACCAGGTTCTAAATTTAATGTTAGACTTCGTTTCGCTTCAGTAGATGCAGACACCTCGTAGCTTCCCGCAGGACGATCAACGTAAAAAAATCCTTTCGGTACCGCTTTTCCAACAATCTCTCCATTAAGTCTAACTTTGGGCTGAACCGCCGCTCCCAATGCAGTTAGGCGATAAACATAAATGCGTCCAGAATCAGATTTGACCGGGGTAATATTTGATGAATATTCTTTAAATGTTGGCCCAGTCGCACAACCGCTTAGTGTAATAGTAAAAAATAGTAGAATAAGAATACTGAATTTAAATTTCATGTTTATTTTCCTTTATTGAAAATTAATTAACATTGGTTTTGTTTCTATAAATGTTTTTTCAATGGGAAGATAATACCCAACCACATTGTTTTGCTCCACCACGATGTACCCCTCGTGAGTATTAAAGCTATTGACGATAACCACTTGGTCTTTGGTACGATATACAGCGCCCTTATCGATAGAGCCTACTTTCAACCATTTTGTACCGGACTTTAAAGTTGTAGGCTTTGCATGCGATGCTTTAATTGTTACTCCCTCCTTAAGTACAAACACTCTATCAGAGTTATCTGCATGTAAAATTGTACTCTGTAGCTTAATCTGGTTAGCTGAACATGCGCCGATAAAAACTACTAGAGTAGATATCCACACCATTTTAATTGTTTTCAACACTTCACCCCTATAATTAGTTGCACGCCAACGGGCGCGGTCACTCAGATTGGCCGTCTATACTAGCCTAAAAAATTCGGATACCGATCTCAACGCTACTAATACCCAAAATAACTAATCTCCTCTATATTATCCGGATCACTATAATCGTACTGCGTAATCCCACTGCTCCCTATTACGATAGCCAGGCCATTAAAGGCAATCACATCATGAACCGTATATGCCGGGAACTGTCCGATTTTCACAATACCGTCTAAGCCACTTACATCAAATACCTTCAACCCAGCCGTCCCATCCGCAACAAACAGCAACTCACCATCCACAGCCAATCCGTAAGGGTTCTCTAACACATAGGTTTCAATAAGAATGGGACGTTCGATATTCGAGATATTCAACACATCCAGTCGATTATCCCGCCCTTGACAATTTGATCCACCCCTTAAGGTGACGTATGCCACTTCGCCCTGAACGACAATGGGATCACATTGCCAAGAATGCTGGTACTCTCCCACCAAAGTTGGAAAACTAGGGTTTTCTAAGGAATAAATGCGAACACCCCTTTGGCCCCCAATATATAAATGCTGTTCATAGGGATAGATAGTCTCTATATCCCCGGATATCTCCATAGAACTAACAATCGCTGGCTGACTCGGCTCATCAATATCAATCACCTTCAGAACCGATTCCGACAGTAAATAGATTCGATCTCCAGATACAATCATACGCGCTAGCGAGCCTGAGGTTGAAGTTGAGTCTTCGGATATGGAGCGGGAAGAGCCATCAGTGCCAGCGCCGCCACCGGACCCACTAATTCCGCCACTGCAACGACTTCCAGAATATGATGAATGCCCCGAGGAACAACCCGATTCGCCCTCTATCTCTTCCTGCCCAACAACGACCCCCAAACTTTCATCAATCTCCAGGTTCCAATACAAATCCTCGGCATTGACGGGAATGTTAGGATATACGTTTTCTATACGCGAAATCTCCACAGCTTCGGTTGGAGCAGAAATGTCAATAACCACCAAATCCACATAGCTATCCGCATAAAGTATGTCACCCACAACAGTCAAATCACGATTCCCAGGGATTTCAATAAAAACCATAGGTTGCGGTGATTCTGGATTTTCATTATTGATAATATGAATACCGGTTTCTTTGTCATTAACAAACAGCAGAGAACCTTTCACCACCACCTTCCCAGGGTCCAAAAACTCTCTCGACGACTTCACCTTTACAGAGAACCTAAGCTCCCCAAAAGAGAGGTAGATAGGCTCATAATCTACGGCTAAGGAACAAGTGTATCCAATTTTGATCACCAGTGGGCTAAGGAAAATTAGCAGTAGGGCGATTTTGTACGGTAAACGGTTTTTTACAAATGGCTTTGCATTTCTTTTTAGTTTTAACATTATTATTATTATCCGTATAAAGGCGGAAATGAAAATCTATGCTTACTGCTGGTTAGAGACTACAAAATATCGCTAACCTTAAGAACCTCCTGTTCACCGGCTTCGACAGTCACATATACATACTCAACAACGTCACTGCGATCGCACTGGCCGCCGCTACCATCACACCGATTAAACTGAATACTACGGGTTCCAGCGGGTACACCAAATTGCTCACATACATTTGCCCGCATCGTTGCGCCGAATGCTAACTCTGGGAAAAACGCCATCACATCACCATCGGTGTCATTGTGTATTTCAATATCACCATACCCTTCAGCAACAGCTGTAACACGTTCGCAATCGCCACTGCCTCCGCCACCTCCGCAGGCGCTAAGAATTAGGGTAAAAAAGGCTAAAAGAGCTGTTTGCTTGCATACTTTCGATATTGATATCATGGTAGATTTCCCTTAGTCGATTAATGATTTTTCAAAATACTATCTAGCAATTCGATTATCACTAGAAACGTAGTTTTCTAGTTTTTATAGTTTCGACCACACTATTTTATTAGCATATCCGAATATCTATATCGTCAATATACCAGCCCCGCCATCAACGCTTCCAAAGGGACTTTTACGAATTTAAAAAGCAACATACATATTCGTCTTCACTGATTTATCCCACGGTGTAAAACCAGTGCTACATGATCTAGCAGCTACTATATTTTTTTTGAGGGGAAATCAGTATATGACTGTCAATGACATTACAGAACCTATTATCAGGGCTATAGAGGTAATCCCTTCACAATTTGTTTTTGGATTACCTCAGCAGCCCATCTTAAGAACTAATTTTCTTTAATTTCCACATCATCGACGTCCCACCCCCATATCTGATCTCTTACACTGGTTCGAACCCGAAACCGTATTTTAATCGGCACTGTTCTATAGGCTCTCAGATCTACTGGGACATTACTCCAGGTAGATTGCAGCGTACTCGTATAGTCCAAGAGTACGTCCCAAGTAAATCCTCCATCTTCCGAAACTTCTAGAAACCCATGATCATCGCTGTAGACGCCGATTTTATGCCAGAAGGTCAATACCGGGAATACTGTACCGGTTAAATCTATCGAACGTCGTAGCGTCATTTCTGAATTAGCATTTGCGGGAAAATCACCATCAGGGCTATCCGCAGCAGAAGTGGTGCCACTCATCGAATCTGTCTCCGTTAGGCCCCAACTGCTATGCCAATTTTCAAGCCCATTTTCAAAATCATCAACAAAA
>JAESQG010000476.1 GCA_016765265.1 Pseudomonadales bacterium
GACGCTGTGCCATGGGATTGTGGCGAGCATGATTCCAGTTTTTAGCAGCGATCTTGGCATAAGTTTCAACTGTAGTACCCATTTCATGCATACGTCGTACAGCCCACATCGCAAAAAAACCGGCAGGTAAAAGCGTATTCTCAAAGGAGGGAATTCCTTTTTTTGCGCCCGGTGCAGGCTTCTTACGCGCCATACTCATCCGCAACATATCATCAAAACCCATCGCCATCGCTACATCCGAAGCACCGCCAGAAACTGACCACACTGCTTCACGAAATGCAGAAGATCCAGTTGCCGATGCATTTTCTACATGCACGACGGGGATACCTGTTAAACCAAGATCCTTTGCATAACCGGTACCTTCCATCATGGTACCGCCAATATATCCGTTGTAGAGAGAACCTACATCACGAAAATCAAGACCTGCATCTTTCAGCGCATCAACTCCCGCTGTAAAATACATATCCCTAAGGGGCGTATATTCTTTGCTGAATGGGTGCATACCCACGCCAATAACATAAACATCACGATTCATGAATTAATCCTCTTTTACGGGTACGAACTTGAAGCCACAATATTCCGTGCCATCTTCATCCGTCACTAATGGATTGGGGGCAAGACGCATCTTCATGCCAATTTTAAAATCTTTTTGCTCGCCATCGATGACAGACTGAATGCGAACACCTTCAGGCAAATCAATTTGTCCAACGCCAAACCCACCACCAGCGGCAAGCTTTTGGCTACCCATTTTTGGCATAAAGACAAATGACCATGAGTACAACTCGCCCTCAGTTGAAAGCTCAACAGTCTCCACTTCTTTCTCCGTAATAGGACAACGCTTACGAACAGGGAAATAGGTTTTATCCGCAGCTTTGCTATAAGAGCCGATCAACCGACAGGGTCCTTCAGGATCTTCCGGAATGATCATATAACCCTCTTCGAGGGGAATTTGATTCGTCATTGTTATTACTCTCTCCATGTTAGTGATTTATCACGTTAGCGCTTTAAAAATCACTGTTCTTAAAAAGTCGGGTTTTCTTCGGCTTTGATGAGTCTTAACATCTCAAACAAAATATTGAGTATTTCTATACTGATTCCGACGTACAGATATAGGTGCGGTTTACCCATTTTCTTCTAACCAACAAATTTATCACCGCCACGAATCTACCAGAACTACCCATTTTTTGATACCTCAAAGCCTGTTTAGCTCTGATATTGGGCAAGTGACTTTCGGCACTATCAGTATTTGTCTAAGAGGAAAAAAAGGCAGGAGTATTTATATTATTGCTTTGAGTGGCAAATAAAAGACCGTATTACTGATGCAAGCAAGATCGACTGACTCTTGTATCATCTAAAGGCAGATTTTACTTAAGACGATTATAATCTCGCAGCTTTGATAAGACATATTCTGACGGCTGACCGGTGACTTTGAAGGCATTTTTTTTCTGAAACGCAAAAATCGCTTTTCTTGTTTTACCACCGAATATACCGTCAACGGAGCCCACATGGTAGCCAGCCACAGAGAGCTGCTGCTGAATAGCTTTCACTAACTCACGATCATACCGCATACGCACAGGCGCTTGACTTTCTTGCCCACTAAATGAAGTCTTCTTTTTGACCTTACGAGTATAATCACCGTCCTTGTGACAGTGACGGACATTCGTACTGGGTTGAATATGGCACCCTACCGCATTTAATACGGCCTCATGCGCCAAAGACAGTTGCGAATAAAATAAACCTAATATTGTAAGGATGAGTAAACGATTCACTATTTATTTCTCGCTTGTATCTGAACACCAAAAACGACGCCATGCCCATAAAGACATCGCTATCATCTATACTGCGTTATGTTTTAAGCTAGTCAATTCTTATAGCTAATAGTTTTAGTTTAGCAGTGGGAACGATATTAGGGGTAAAACCGGTTACACCCATGCAAAATCTATTGCTGGTTTCACAATCCAGGGAAGGTTGTTTTTTTAACCGCTCAAACAAATCCGCCTTCGCCTGTAAAGTATAGCGGGCGGGTACATCAACCGATAACGAAAACCTACATGACACTAAGAATCAAGGCGCTCCATTACCGATGCTATTTCTATTAGGCGAAAAAGTTGTCCGAAGGGTCAGCGATGAGGGGAGTTTTCACTGCCCTGTCTGTGACTCATTACAAACATCACTTCATATTATAGATAAGAACTATTTTACTCTTTTTTTTATCCGTATATTACCGCTAGAAATAATCGGCGATTATCTTGAATGCTGCCAATGCCTTCATTCCTTTGACCCAGACAACACCACCCAACCTACTTATATTCCAGGATTAGTACTGGTCCTTTCATATCTTATGCTGGGCTACGGTATCAACAATAGCAAATCTGAGGCCGCAGCCATATACAAGGCAATGACGGATCGGGAGTATGATGAGCAAGCTATTCAAGATAATATAGTGGCATTCAACGAAGGCGAGGATCTTTTTAAAACATTAAAGCGATTGGCTTTTCGCCTCAATACCATGGGGAAAATACGAGTGGTAGAAGCCGCATACTTAATCACGCGCGCCCTGTCTGAAGTAGAGTACGAGGATCGCTTGCGAGTTAACTTGATTGGTAACGCACTGGGGATTTCTCTTGAATTTGTAAATGAGATTATTAATCGGATAAAACAAATTCACTGATAATAAAAATGTCGAGGCACACAACTAGCAATGCACATACTGGGTGAAATTAACAATCTACGAGCCGCACAGGCTTTTTCCGACTATCTTCGTTCACGGGGGATTGAAAACAAACTTAATCCGTTAGAAGGTAAAGTACAGATTTTAATTCTTCAAGTGGAATATGTTTCTGCTGCCGCTGAAGAGTTACAGGCTTTTATGAACGATCCCAACGACCCTAAATATTTAGCTGCTTCGTGGCAAGTCAACAGCGACGATAACGTAAAACTAAGCGGTAATACCTTGGGCTCAATAATTCCCCAATCGAGGTTTAAGCAAACCGGGCCCGTTACCTTAGGCATTATGATACTTTGCATCGTTATTTACAGTTTTACTAACCTTTTTCAAACAGAAATTATTTATGAATGGTTAGCCTTTCCAGCGACAATTAACGAACTAAGTGCTCTTAGCGAACCGTGGCGGATGTTGACACCTGTATTTATGCATTTTGGTCTTATGCACATTGCCTTTAACTTGCTCTGGTGGTTTGAATTGGGCCGCATCATCGAAACCACTGAATCAGGTTGGCAACTATTGATGTTACTGGTCATTATTGGCCTATTTTCAAATCTGTGGCAATACACAATGACAGGTCCCAATTTTGGAGGATTGTCAGGTGTGGTCTACGGACTAATGGGTTACCTCTGGCTCTATGGAAAAACGAATCCAACAGCAGGATATCAGCTACGGCCACAAATCGTTATTATGATGATAGCGTGGCTTGTTTTTTGTTTCATAGTTCTTGAAAACATTGTCGCAAATTGGGCACACCTGGGAGGCTTAGTGATAGGCGGATTAACAGGATTTGGATTCGGCCTGCTACACCGTTACAGTAATAAACCTGCTCCTTGACCTGGTTTTTAATAGCCATGATATTTATCACTTATCAAATTTATTAATCATCACTTTTATTAATCATCACTTTTATTAATCGTCAAACAATAGTGTTAACAAATATGGCATTACAATTTCGCATTATACCCGTCACGCAATTTGAGCAAAATTGCTCAATACTTTGGTGCGACCAAACTGGTATCGGCGCAGTCGTAGACCCGGGAGGCAACTTTGATCGCATAGATTCTGAAGTTAAAAATCTGGGAATCAATATAAAAAAAATTCTGATTACCCACGCCCACGCAGACCACGCCTCCCTTGCAAAACACTGCTCGAAAAGTTATGCGGCAGAAATAGAAGGGCCCCACAAAAAAGATCTTTTCTGGATAAGAACTTTAGCCATACAAGGAAAACTCTTAGGCATTCGTAAAGCCGCCGGCTTTAAACCAAATCGCTGGCTAAACGGCGGGGAACAGATAAAAGTGGGTAACGAGAAATTAGAAGTTCTTTACTGCCCAGGTCACACCGCCGGTCATGTGGTTTTTGTCAGCCATTCAGCGAAATTAATAGCAGTGGGGGATGTGCTTTTTAAGGGGTCAATTGGGCGTAGTGACCTACCCGGTGGTGACCATCAAACCTTAGTAAAATCAATCAAAGAAAATCTTTGGCCATTGGGAGAAGACTATCGTTTCATTCCTGGTCACGGCCCTATGTCAACAATTGGTCACGAACGGAAGACCAACCCTTTCGTTGCTGATCCAAATTACCGATAACAGGCCACAGCTCTTAATTCAGATGGCGGTTCCCTTTTATTTTGGAGCGCTAATAATGATTATTACTTTATTAGTTATTACTTTATTAGTTATTACTTTATTAGTTATTTCCACTTCAGTTTTAGAGCATCTCGCTATATACCATCGTTACAAATATACAACGATTGAAAGCGCATGAAATGTAATAATAAACCTCCAACATTTAATGTTCATTTTGACTTTTATCTGCAAATGTCAATAGACAAAATAAAATAGGAGTCATAAACTTTTGAACAAGTGTCTGCACTATGTATGGTTGAGTTTCGCCAATGGTCCGTTATCTAAATCAGGAACCCTAAAGGAGAAATAACATGTCAGTCGTAATAGAATCCGCACCAGAAAAAGCGCTAAATATCTCGGGAGAGTTAGAGGATAAGCCAAAAGTACCATGGCTATTTGCCTTATCCTGGGTAGGCGCCACTATCGCTTTATTTGTCGCTTATCGTATGTATATGAACGCGTACTCCTTCTCAGTTGGTCTAGACTATTTTACGCCAGAATTCGAGTACTACTGGATGCGCCTCCTGTATATCCAACTTACACTGATCACTTTGTTGGTGGCCACAGTTGTTCCCGTACTCTGGTTTACTAGAGAAAAGGACCTTGCCACCCTTACGCCAAAAGTTGAATTGCAACGATACTACACGATGTTCTCTCTAATGGCTGTTGCCAGTATTGCCTCCTTTGTTGCTCTAGGACTGTTTGCAGAAGCAGATGCAGCGTGGCACCAAACGACCATTCGGGATACTGATTTTACACCAACGCATATTGGACTGTTTTACTTTGCCATGCCACTGATGTTCGGGGGTATGTTAATGGCGTTCGTATGGGTGCACACCAGACTTCCTGACTTCCAGCATCGCATTTCAATTCCTTTCGCCTTCTTAGCAGCAGGTCCCGCGTTAGTTTTTCCGAATTTGGGACTGGATGAATGGGGGCACACATTCTTCTACGCAGAAGAACTATTTGGCGCACCGATACATTATGGCTTTTTTGTCCTAGGCTTGGGTTTCTTTGCCTTCGGCGGATTCCTTGTCCAATGCTATAATCGAATCGAAAAATTAACCCGACTCGCCCCAGTGGTGCCTCAAGTTTAACCCGAAGAGAATACAGCGGAGGCCTAAAAGTCGCCGCCCTTATAATAACGAACAACAAATCCGCAGCCGAAATTCCCTGCGGATTTGTTGTTTTAGGCTTGCCATAAATTAGTGAAAATGCCGTCCCATTTATCTATCAATTTCGTAAGGGTTGTGTTTCTATGGGCTCAGTCTCTTTCTATTGTATGAGGCGAAAGGACAGTTAGAAAGCCTTCCGCTATTCATTAAACAAACTTCAAGTGAGGCAGTCTATGGCCTTAGTAATCCCAGGTGCAGAAGACGCCGTTCATGGCGAAGTAGCTGCGAATGAAGACCGCGATGTAAAATCAGCAGTCACCACGCCGGAAGAACAACTCATTGCTTTTCGCAATATCGACATGGTGAGCATCCCAATTATCTTGCTGCTTTTTGGCGGCATCACCGTGTTTTTATCTGCTGTAACCGTTGGGGACTGGGACTATTGGATGGACTGGCGAGATAGACGTTGGTGGCCTCTTGTTATCCCTGCTCTTTATATTATTTTCCCTGCTGTAATCGGCACTTTTACCTGGAACAAATTAAGATTACCCATTGGAGCAACCGCGTCGATGCTGAGCTTCGTTATTGGAATGTGGCTCAGTCGAGTTTTTAATTTTTATTCATTTGCTGGCTTCCCTCTCAACTTCGTAGCACCCTCAACCTTAATAATGCTTGGGGTTATACTTGATGCCATGCTGGTGTGGACCAAAAGTTATTACATTACGGGGTTCCTTGGAGCCTTCTTATTTGGACTACTTCCCTACGCGGCAAATTGGCCTGTGTTTGCTCTATGGCATGTACCCGTTGATTATAATGGCACGCTTGTTACGGTTGCTGATTTGTCTGGGTATCAATATATACGTACCGCCATTCCTGAATACGTAAGGATTATAGAGGAGTCTACCTTACGCACGTTTGGTGAGGCCGTGACTCCGCTGACTGCTTTCTTTGCTGGTTTCGTTTGTGTTATTAACTACTACCTATGGGTCTTAATTGGTAGCTATTTGTCAGAAAGTCGTTGGAGTCAACGAGTTTGGTAGTCCAGAGGTCATAGGAGGATCTACGAATGAAGCAGACACAAAGCGGAGCCACCAAGGCCCTAATTCCATGGCCCCAATTATTAAGATGTAGCCTGGCGTTTATCACTCTTATCCTTGCGAGCGAAACATTAGCCCATGGAGAAAAAGCACAACAGGCTGGCCTGCGGATGCGAACTATAAATTGGTTCGATACTGAAATTTCTCCTCGGTCCGTTGCCGTGAATGAGGAAGTGGTCATCAGCGGCAAGTTTATACCCTCCAAACACTGGCCCAGACACATGGCCTCCATAGAGGAAATGGCTTTTTTAAACGTCGGTGTGCCGGGCCCAAAATTTATTCGAGTAAGCTCTCACGTTAATGGGACGCCAATGATACGTTCAACATCCTTTGAACTCGGTAAGCTGTATGAATATGAAATAGTTCTTAAAGCACGGACACCTGGTCGTTATCATGTTCATCCAGTGATGAGCGTCAAAGGGGCAGGCCCTATTATCGGACCTGCCTTTTGGGTAGACATTACAGGCGATCAGGCCGATTTCGTCAACACGGTCACAACCTTAAGTGGAGACACCATTGATCTGGAAACGTACGGTCTCAGCACATCCATTGCACTACATGTTTTTTGGACGCTAATTGCTATGGCTTGGATTGCTTTTTGGCTTCGAAATATGCGCTCAAAACCTGTCATCATGCCGCGGTTTATTGCGGTCCAGAAATTGGGAAAAAACAGGGCTGATGAGATGATCACTTCCCGTGAAAGTCTAGTAGGCATGTTCACCGTAGGAATAATAGTGACGTTGATTGGCATTAGCTGGGCAGTCACTGAGCAATACGTTCCGCAGACTATTCCTCTTCAAACTGGGTGGGTACCTGTCGAACCAATGGAGAACCCTACTACGGACGACCTTGTTAAAGTCAAAGTTAGCAACGCAACTTACAGGATTCCAGGGCGTAGTTTCGAGGTACAATTGACCATAACCAATAACACAGACGCACCTCTTCGTATTGGTGAATTCGCCACGGCAAATATCCGATTTATCAATGCAGAAGTACTTGATATAAAACCTGAAGACCCCGACCATTTAATAGCTTCCAGTTCAGTCGAAATCATCGGCAAGCCAATACAACCTGGAGAGACAAGCGTTGTTCAGATGATAGTGGAAGATGCACTTTGGGAAACTCAACGTTTGACGAGTCTGGTCTATGATCCAGACAGTTTTTTTGCAGGTATGTTATTTCTCTATGATGACACCGGCAAGCGATATTACCGCGAAATCGCTGGCATCATGATACCCTCTTTCATCTGATGATTAACACATTGAGGCTATTACTCTTGTAACCAGTCTTTAGTTTTTATAAAACGCGTTTAAAAAAAAGGGTTCCACCGATAACAACCGGTGGAACCCTTTTTACTAATGAGCGGTTAAAGTTGGGACTACCCGAATCAACCTGCCTTCTGAGCCAGTGGTCCCCTTAACAGTTGTCCGGGATAGACCCCTGTATGTTCACCA
>JAESQG010000477.1 GCA_016765265.1 Pseudomonadales bacterium
ATAGGTTGTGTACTTTCACAGATTATGTACCAGGTACAGAATAAACTCGGTGTTGGAGTTCTTACTAAAGAGCGTATCGATAAAACAGTTTTTTGATACCTCATAAAGCTCTAGCTTCCAGATATTGTTCGTAAAAATAATCTGACCCCTACTGTAATCTGTTTCGCTACATCGATAAGACTACACGTTTCGATTATCTTGAAATCCTAGCGGGTGCAATCAAGATTGATCAAATTTCTGTATTGTTTTCAGAGTATGTAACTTACCAATCACGGATCAACATGAAATCCGTGCTGCATTATTTAAAGGAAATATTTCAATGAATTTCTGGTTTAGTATAGCTGTTTTAACTCAACGTTTGTCATCGTTTTGTTGTATTGCCTTGGTGACATTAATTGCATCTTGCGGTGGAGGTGGTGGTGGCGATACCTCGACGGATGCCTCCTTGTCTCCAAACATCACCTCACCAGTAATTACTCTCAATGGCGATAGCGCGATTAACCTGTTCATTGGCGACAGCTATATCGAGCAAGGGGCCACTGCTATTGATGATCTGGACGGTGAGGTAAATGTAATTATAAGTGGAAGCGTCGATACCAGCACTGTCAATAATTACGTTATCACCTATTCTGCGACTGATAGCGCGGGTAACACGGGTAACCTAACAAGAGAAGTCAACGTAATACTGCCACCAGGTGCGTTTGTCACCATCTGGAAAACCGATAACCCAGGAACCAGCAGTAGTGATCAAATACAAATTACCACCTTAGGCGCAGGCTATGATTATCGAATCGAATGGGGTGATGGATCGGCAGACAACAATGTTACTGGTAACATTGTCCACAGCTACGAGGCAGCAGGAACCTACACCCTCATTATAACGGGTGACTTTCCTCGAATATTTTTCGGTCAAGACCTTGGTCTCCATGATAGTAAAAAACTACTGTCCCTCGAACAGTGGGGAAATCAGCAATGGCAATCAATGAACTTTGCTTTATCTTTTTGTAGTAATTTACAGATTAACGCCACGGATACCCCTGATTTGTCTCAAACCACTGATATGAGTTTTATGTTTGCTGGAGCAAGCTCCTTTAATCAAGACCTGAGTGGTTGGGATGTTTCTACTATTACTAATATGTCTGGTATGTTTGCTACCGCCAGTAACTTTGATCAAGATCTGAGTGGTTGGGATGTTTCTGCAGTGACGGGTATGTCCGGTATGTTTATTTATGCCAATGCCTTCAATCAAGATTTGAGTGATTGGGATGTCTCTGCTGTGAATGATATGAGCAGCATGTTTAATGGTGCTATAGCTTTTAATCAAGATCTGAGTGGTTGGGATGTTTCTGCTGTGACTGATAAGGATAGTATGTTTTTTGGTGTCAGTGCCTTCAATCAAGATCTGAGTGATTGGGATGTTTCTGCTGTGACTGACATGGGTAGCATGTTTCTTGGTGTCAGTGCCTTCAATCAAGATCTGAGTGGTTGGGATGTTTCTGCCGTGACTGATTTGGATAGAATGTTTAATGGCGCTAGAGCCTTCAATCAAGATCTGAGTGGTTGGGATGTTTCTGCCGTGACTGATATGGGTGGCATGTTTAGTAGCGCTAGAGTCTTTAATCAAGATCTAAGTGATTGGGATGTGTCTGCGGTGACCGATATGGGTAACATGTTTAATGATGCCAGAGCCTTCGATCAAGATCTGAGTAGATGGGATATCTCTTCCGTGACAGATATGACTAATATGTTTAATGGGATCACTCTTTTAACAACTCATTATGATTCACTACTTTTAAGCTGGAGCCAACAGAACGTGTATAGCGATCTAGAATTTCACGGTGGTGACAGCACTTATTCCAGTTCCTCGCAAGATGCGAGAGATATGCTCTCCAATGATTATGGTTGGATAATTACTGACGGGGGAGTTGCTCCCTAGAGGATACCCGCGTCTGATGGGGGCTTCAGTTATAGTGAATTATTTTGAGCGCCTTCGTTTTATTTTGCCTACCCCTTATGCCTCGAATATCCATATAAAGCGATCAGTGTTGAGCTAGATCGAATTCCATTGCTATCGCTACGCCACCTTCTCAGAAGCTAAAAATGTACTCTTACATCTAGATATGATAATAATCAAAATGTACTAGTCAAAAAAAACAGCTGCTAAGGAGATTTCAAAGTGAGTATCAATGCTACCAAAGAAGATTTTGATCCCGATGCCTTAAGACAAAAATATAATGAGGAAAGGGAAAAGCGCCTACGCTCGGACGGTAATGAGCAATATCAGGAGATGAAAGGTGATTTCTCCTATTTTCTTGAAGACCCCTATGTGGAAAAACCCATCGTTCGAGACCCCCTGGAAGATGAAGTGGATGTGGTCATCATTGGTGGTGGTCTGGGAGGTTTGTTAGCGGGTGCGCGGATGCGCGAAGCCGGTATCGAAGACATTCGAGTTATTGAAAAGGGTGCCGATTTTGGCGGTACTTGGTACTGGAATCGCTACCCTGGTGCGGCTCGCGATATTGAGGCCTACACCTATCTGCCATTGTTGGAAGAACTTAATTACATGCCCCCGCGCAAGTACTGCGATGCGCCGGAAATTTTAGATCACTGCCAAAGAGTTGCTAAGCACTACCGTCTCTACGACAACTCCTGCATGCAAACAGAAGTGAAAGGGATGGAGTGGGATGACGATACCCGGCGCTGGACAATTCGTACTGATCGCAATGACAAAATGAAAGCGCGCTTTGTGGTCATGGTTAATGGGCCTTTGAATCGCCCAAAACTCCCAGGCATAAAAGGCATTAGTGACTTCAAGGGCCACACCTTTCATACCAGTCGCTGGGATTACGACTACACAGGCGGCAATGCCCGTGGCAACCTCTCCGGCCTGAAAGGCAAACGCGTGGGCATTATTGGCACTGGTGCAACTGCCATACAGTGTGTGTCTTATTTAGGCGAGAGTGCGGATCAACTGTATGTTTTCCAGCGTACACCCTCGGGCGTCGATCCCAGAAATGATCATCCTACCGACGAGAAGTGGGCGGCCAGTTTGCAGCCGGGTTGGCAAAAACAGCGACAAAAGGACTTTACCGCCATATTAAATGGGCGAGGAGGACGTCGAGGCGAGATAGAGCAGCTGGATCAGTTCGATGATGCCTGGGTCGAGATGGGCAAAATTTATCGCCGACGTATGCGTGTAGCGGGTAAAGATATACCGAGAGACCAAGTTGCCAAAATCTACGAGATGTCCAATTTCGAAAAAATGGAAAACATTCGCAATCGTGTGGATGACATTGTAGAAGACAAAGAAGTCGCCGAGGCCCTGAAACCCTATTACGCCTTTATGTGCAAGCGGCCCTGTCTGGACGATCGCTACCTGGCCACCTTTAATCGTGACAATGTTAAACTGGTGGATACTAAAGGCCAGGGTGTAGAGTCTATTACCGAAAAAGGCGTTGTGGTAGATGGCATAGAATATGAGGTGGACTGCCTTATTTTCGCCACCGGCTTTGAAGTGGGCACCGATTATACGCGTCGTGCTGGCTACGATTTGATAGGCGTAGATGGCCTTAGCCTCGATGAAAAATGGAGCAAGGGAATGGTCACCTATTTTGGTATCCACAGTCATGACTTCCCTAATTGTTTCCTCATAGGCACTGGTCAGGCCTCTTTTACCGCCAATTATCCTGACGGTCTTGATGAAGGCGCCAAGCACATTGCCTATTTGGTGAAGTACTTTGTGGAGAATAAAATCACTCGCGTTGATCCCACCGTGGATGCTGAACTAGCGTGGTCTGCCGATGTGGTCGGCATCACAGCGAAGGGGCCAATGGGGGGTGCGTCCTGTACGCCAGGTTACTACAACCTGGAAGGAACGCGCGACCCAAGAGCCAGACATAACCAACCCTATGGCGGCATGATGGGGGCTAATAAATATTTTGCGAAATTAGAGGAGTTTCGTGAAGGTGATAAAATGCCTGGCTTAGTGATTTCCTGATAACCTGGCTGAGCTATTTCCTGATAAGTAGTTATTTAGACTTGGTCTGGCAGACATCGGTTTTAAGATGGTGTCTGCCAGATCAGATTAAGCGATCATGTAAATAAAACATCACTCTCCCGTAAATGTCGCCTTTCTTTTTTCAAGGAAAGCAGCACGCTGCTCAGCCTGATCGTTAGGGGAGCGTTTTGCAAAACTCAATCCCAGTGTTTCGTTTCGCAGCGCATCATGGAATTCTTTTTCCATATTCTGCTGCATGACACGTTTCCCAGAGCGAATTGCCATGGGTGGTAACGCACTTATTTGCCCTGCAATTTCCCTTGCGGTTTCCTGGATCTGCTGTTCATCAACCAGTCGGTCTAATAATCCTAGGCGGTAAGATTCCTCCCCTTCGATGCTGCGGTTAGTAAAGATGAGGTCGGCAGCTCGGCTATATCCGATTACGCGGGGTAAAAAATAAGACATCCCGGTGTCTGGGGAGAGTCCTCGCTCAGCGAAAACGGTTTTGAATCGTGAGCCTGGATGACCCACTCGCATATCGCATGCCAGCGCAATACTCATGCCTGCACCCGCCGCCACACCATTCATCACTGCAATGCTGGGGATACCGATTTTATAAATTGCTGTTGAA
>JAESQG010000478.1 GCA_016765265.1 Pseudomonadales bacterium
AAGGCAATAGCGGGGCTTTGTTAGCATTGCAATTGATTGACAAAAATTTAAAACCTAAGAAACTTTATATTTCTGGAAAACGTCGATACCTTCGCTGAAGATATAGCGGCATTTGAAACGCGATAAAATCATCAAGAAACCCTAGATCATCAAGAAGCCTTAAATTATTAAGAAATTCTAAATCATCAAGAAACACACAAACCATTAATAAGATTCTAACCAGCTATAAAGGCAAGCAATAATGAAACCCGTCATCGCACTTGTCGGTCGCCCCAACGTGGGCAAATCGACGCTATTTAATCGGCTGACAAAAAGCCGCGATGCGCTGGTGGCCGACGAGCCAGGATTGACTCGGGATAGGCAGTATGGAGAAGGGCAACTAGGGGATTTTGGCTACATAGTCATAGATACTGGTGGTATTAGTGGCTCTGCAGAAGAGGGCATAGATGGACCCATGGCCGCCCAATCTATGTTGGCCGTTGAAGAAGCTGATGTGGTTTTATTTCTCGTTGATGCGCGCGATGGTTTAATGCCTGCCGATGAAATTATTGCTAAAGGGCTGCGCGGAAAAAATAAAATGCTCCATTTGGTGGTGAATAAAATTGACGGCATTGAGCCTGAAATTGCCATGGCAGAGTTTCATAAAATTGGTTTCGATAGTATGTTTGGTATTGCCGCAGTCCATGGGCGGGGTGTCTCTTCGATGCTCGACAGCATTTTGGCACCTATCGCTCCTTCGGCTGAGGATGTTGAGCGAGAAAGCAAAGCGCGAGGAACTAAAATTGCGGTAGTGGGCCGACCCAATGTCGGAAAATCCACATTGGTTAATCGCTTGTTAGGTGAAAACCGAGTTATTGTTTTCGATCTGCCGGGCACGACTCGTGATAGTATTTATATTCCCTATGAGCGCAGAGACAAGCCTTACACTTTGATTGACACGGCGGGTGTTCGTAAGCGAGGTAAGGTGAATGAGACTGTCGAAAAGTTTTCCGTTATCAAAACGCTACAAGCTATTGGCGACGCTCATGTAGTGGTTATGGTGCTCGATGCTCGAGATGGATTGGTCGAGCAAGATATGCATTTGCTGGGCTATGTGGTGGATTCAGGTCGAGCACTAGTCATTGCATTAAATAAATGGGACGGCATGGATGGCGAAGCAAAGGATAAAATAAAAGAGACTTTGAGGCGGCGCTTACAATTTGTTGATTTCGCTAAAACGCATTTTATCTCCGCGCTACATGGGTCAGGCGTTGGCAAGTTGTATCAGTCCGTTGATAAAGCCTATGAATGTTCAACGCGAAAAATTGCGGCTAATCAACTGACCAAAATGCTGGAGGATATCGTTTCCGATCACCAGCCTCCCTTGGTCAGAGGGCGACGAATTAAGTTTAAGTATGCCCATTTAGGCGGGACTAATCCGCCTGTCATCGTGATCCATGGCAATCAAACCAAAGAGGTGCCGAAGACATATAAGCGCTATCTCCAGAATGCCTTTGTGAATGCGCTAAAACTCGAAGGTACACCCATTCGGATAGAATTTAGATCCGGCGATAATCCCTTTGCCGATAAAAGCGGGCCGATGACATCACGCCAAGCCGCCAAGAAAAGAAGTTTAGAGCGTACCAAGCAAAGCCAAGATAAATCTAAACGAAATCAGGATAAATTCAAACGCGGTCGTAACAAGCCTAGTTAATCGTTAATTCTATTAATCGTCACTACTAACTCTTACGATGGTCGATACCAGGCTCCCAGATTGGAGCTGGGTATTAATATTGTCGCCTTGCTTGACCTGATTAGCTGATTTTAGCAGATGACCTTTCTCTGTTTTCGTAATGGAATATCCCCGCTGTAATGTGGCCAAGGGACTAACACTGTTGAGTCGTTGAGTTAGTGATGTGAACCGCATATGTTGTGACTGCATTGCGTTTTTGAGAGCTACGCTTAAGCGTTTAGACAGCGACTGCGTGTATTCAAGTTGCTGGGATATAGAATGCCTTGGATCATGTAGCAGTAAAGTGGCCTTACTCAGGGCGAGGCGATTGTTATTGACTATTAGACTTTGTTTCATCCCTTGAGATAATCGAGTTTCCAAATTATCTAAATGTTGAGCCAGTTCTTCCAGTCGTCGTCCAGGGTGCTTTAGCCTTTTCTGTAAGTGTTCCAATACCAGTTTATGTTGTGTAATTTGTAGTTCCATCTGCCTAAGCAAATGCTGTCGATAGCCTGAAAAGGTGTTGAACCATTCCTCTCTGTCCGGGCTTAACAATTCCGCAGCAGCAGATGGCGTGGCAGCGCGCAAGTCAGCGACAAAATCAATAATAGTGACATCCGTTTGATGACCCACTGCGGATACAATGGGAATGCGACTGTCATATACTGCGCGGGCAACAGACTCTTCATTAAACGCCCACAGATCCTCTAAAGAACCGCCCCCTCTCCCCACTATTAATACATCACAGTCCTGCATTTCATTGGCTTTATTAATGGCGCGAGCGATTTCATCAGCAGCCCCTTCTCCTTGTACCCTTGTGGGGTAAATGATGATGGGTATGCTGGGAAATCGGCGTTTTAAAACCGAGATAATATCTCGAATGGCGGCCCCGGTGGGTGAAGTGATGACGCCTATTTGATTTGGTAAAGTCGGCAGCGTTTGTTTGATGTCTTCATTAAACCATCCTTGTTGGTTTAATTTTGCTTTGAGCTTTTCATAAGCCCTGAGCAGCGCACCTTCGCCCGCCTCCTGCATTTGGTCCACGATCAGTTGATAATCACCCCGTTGTGAATATAAAGTGACCCGCCCTCGTACCATTACTTGGTTGCCATTTTGTGGCTGAAACTTCAATTGCCGGTTACGACCTTTGAACATAGCGGCTCTAATCTGAGCGTTATTGTCCTTGAGGGTGAAGTAGATATGACCTGATGCCGGAAACGCAGCGTTGGATATCTCGCCTTCAACCCAGATGCGAGGAAAGCGGTTTTCTAGCAGATCTTTTGCGAGCTCGTTGAGTTCAGAGATAGAAAGGATTTGCCTGTCATCGTCTTGCATAGTTCACCGGTTGATTTGTTTGCCGAATTAGCTTGGGTTGAGGGCTATGGTGACATCTTATCGTATTTCACGGTTTAAAAGGATAATGAGCCGTTGGGGTAAGCGATGGTCGATTAGATGTGTTTGGTGAGGCTTGAGCTAAACTGTTTACAGATTATGTTCCTTTTTATATAATCAGCCGTTTAACTTTAGCACCTTGGTGTCTTCCTTATCTTGATGTCGAAAGCCGTCAAGGTGCCATCTTTCTAACTTGATGACTGTGCCCGGACGGTATCTATATGCTGCGAATAGTGCAAGAAGCGCTTACCTTTGACGATGTTCTACTCCTACCTGATTATTCTGAAGTGCTGCCAAAAGATGTGCAGTTGCAAACCAAGCTGACGCGTGAAATCACTCTCAACGTGCCTTTATTGTCCGCTGCGATGGATACTGTTACCGAGTCTCGCTTGGCTATAGCGATGGCGCAGGAAGGGGGGATAGGGATTCTACATAAGAATATATCCGTTGAAGAGCAAGCGCGAGAAGTTCGGAGTGTGAAGAAATATGAGAGCGGTGTGGTCAAAGATCCCATAATAATCACTCCCAGCGCCACCATTAGAGAATTGGTTGAACTCACTCAAACCCATGGGATTTCTGGCGTTCCTGTTGTTGAAAATAATAACTTAGTGGGTATCGTTACCGGACGTGATCTACGGTTTGAGAAGCGGTTGGACGCACCTGTTTCAAAAATCATGACCACTAAAGATAAATTAGTGACAGTGAAGGAGGGAGCTGACCCTGAAGAGGCGAAGGAGCTACTGCATAAACACAAGATTGAAAAAATATTAGTGGTCAATGAGCAGTTTCAGCTGCGTGGGATGATAACCATGAAGGACATCCGCAAAGCGGAAGCATTCCCCAGTGCTTGTAAAGATGGCCTGGGAAGGTTGCGGGTCGGAGCGGCTGTGGGAACGGGCAAAGAGACTGAAGAGAGAGTGACCGCCTTAGTCCAAGCGGGTGTTGATGTTCTGGTGGTCGATACAGCACATGGTCATTCTAAAGGTGTTTTAGATCGCGTCTCTTGGATTAAAAATAAATTTCCCAGTGTTCAGGTCATCGGCGGAAATATTGCAACAGGCGAAGCCGCGAAGGCGTTACTAGAGGTGGGTGCTGACGGGGTGAAAGTCGGTATTGGACCAGGATCGATTTGCACCACTCGTATAGTAGCCGGAATTGGCGTGCCGCAAATAACGGCCATATCTGAGGTGTCTGAAGCGTTAACAGGCTCCGGTGTGCCGGTTATTGCCGATGGCGGTATTCGATATTCCGGTGATCTGGCTAAAGCAATAGCGGCTGGTGCTCATTCGATTATGGTGGGAAGTTTATTAGCCGGGACAGAGGAGGCGCCCGGGGAGGTAGAACTGTTTCAGGGGCGTTACTACAAGGCCTATCGAGGGATGGGGTCACTGGGCGCTATGTCTCAATCTGAAGGCTCTAGTGATCGGTATTTTCAGGATTTAAGTTTCGGTGTAGACAAGTTGGTGCCCGAGGGAATAGAGGGGCGGGTCCCGTACAAAGGTCCAATGACTGCCATTATTCACCAGTTGATAGGGGGGCTGCGTTCCAGCATGGGTTATACGGGCTCCTCACATATCGAAGAGATGCGGAGCAAACCCAAATTTGTTCGGGTTACTAGTGCGGGCATGAAAGAAAGTCATGTGCATGATGTGATTATCACCAAAGAAGCACCCAACTATCGGGTCTCGTAACCCTTCATCGACACATTAGGTTGTAGTAAATAATAATGAGCAAAGATATTCATGCCCAGCGCATTCTAATTCTAGATTTTGGTTCCCAATATTCACAATTGATCGCTAGACGTGTGCGAGAGGTTGGGGTTTATTGTGAATTGCGTGCTTATGATCTGAGTGCAGAGGAAATTAAGTCCTTTGCTCCAAACGGCATTATTTTATCCGGTGGTCCTGAGTCAGTAACGGTGTCTGATACACCCCGCGCGGCACAAATTGTTTTTGAGTTAGGTTGTCCTGTGCTAGGGATTTGTTACGGCATGCAAACCATGGCGGCGCAATTGGGCGGTACGGTGGAGTCATCTGATCTGCGAGAATTTGGATATGCCCGAGTGACACGGCAGGGCCAGTCAGGTCTATTGCACGATATTGTTGACGAAACAGATGACAATAAATCAATACTTGATGTTTGGATGAGTCATGGGGATAAGGTGACCGCACTGCACAAAGGTTTTGACTTGATTGCCTATACGGATAGTGCTCCTATTGCTGGTATAGCAGATGAATCTCGTCATTTCTATGGCCTGCAATTTCATCCGGAAGTGACTCACACGAAGCAGGGTGATCGAATCCTAGAACGCTTTATTCGAGAAATATGCCAATGCGATGGCCTGTGGACCTCCGGTAATATTGTTGCGAATGCCATCGAATCCGTTTGCCAGATGGTGGGTGATGATGAGGTCATTCTGGGGCTGTCCGGTGGAGTGGATTCTTCCGTGGTGGCAGCGCTACTGCATCGTGCTATCGGAGATAAGTTGACTTGCGTCTTTGTTGACAATGGCTTGTTGCGTTTGAATGAGGCCGATCAAGTGATGTCGATGTTCTCCGAGAATATGGGCGTAAAGGTTATTAAAATTGATGCAGAAGAGCGTTTTCTAAGTCGATTAGTCGGCGTAAATGACCCGGAGAAAAAGCGAAAGATAATCGGTAATACGTTTATCGAAATATTTGAAGAAGAAAGTAATAAGTTAGCGAACGCGAAGTGGCTTGCTCAAGGCACTATCTATCCAGATGTTATCGAATCTGCTGGCGCCAAAACCGGTAAAGCCCATGTGATCAAGTCACATCATAATGTGGGTGGATTGCCTGATGATATGAAGTTGAAACTGGTAGAACCGTTACGTGAGTTATTTAAAGACGAGGTGCGAAAGTTAGGGCTAGAGTTAGGGCTTCCCTATGATATGGTCTACAGGCATCCGTTTCCCGGTCCCGGATTGGGGGTGCGTATTCTAGGAGAAGTGAAAAAAGAATACGCCGAACTATTGCGTCAAGCTGATCATATTTTTATTGAAGAATTACATGCGGCTGATTATTACCATAAAACCAGTCAAGCCTTTGCCGTTTTTCTGCCGGTAAAGTCAGTAGGTGTTGTCGGGGATGGGCGGCGTTACGAGTATGTTGTGGCGTTAAGAGCAGTGGAGACCATCGATTTTATGACTGCTCGTTGGGCGCATTTGCCTTATGAGCTATTAGAGCGAGTATCAAACCGAATTATTAATGAAATCTCGGGGATTTCCCGGGTCACCTATGATATT
>JAESQG010000479.1 GCA_016765265.1 Pseudomonadales bacterium
TAGTTTTCTTAGTTCATATTCAGTACGTTTTCGTAGGGTAATATCAGAGAAAACACCAACATAATGTGAAATATCGCCCATTTCGTTAGTAATATTATAGACATTTAGTTCCTGCATATAGATATTTCCGTCCTTTCGAGTGTCGGAAAGTTCGGATGCCCAGTGGCCGGTCTCAGCCAAAGATTGCTTTAATTGGTTCTCTAGGTCGTTATTATTTATGTAAAAAGGAGCAACTGTTATTTTGTGGTTGATTACATCTGACTCCTGATACCCGGTTATGGTGGTAAAACTTGCATTGGTCATTATTAACTGCCAGTTTGAATCAACCACCCAGACCCCATCAGATGTGTTTTCATAGGTTTTTGCTAACAGGTTTAGTTTTTCTTCAGCAACTTTACGGGCACTAACATCCTTTATGGTGCCTATCATGCGAATAGGTTTGCCGGGCTCTTCCGTGTTGACCAATTTGCCTATGTCATGTACCCATATCCAATTATCGGAGTCCTCTTCAGTTCGAATTCTATATTCAACACTAAATTGCTCCGTCTCTCCGATAAGATGTTGACGCAAAACCTGTTTTACGCGTTCTTTATCTTTATCGTGTATGTGTAAAAAAAACTCATCGAGATTAGATTCAAACCCTGACGCAGGTAACGGTAGTGGACGGTCCTGTGTAGAGCGGATAATCGTGCCGGTGGTTAGGTCCCAATCCCATAATTCGGTGTTGCTTGCTGTCAAAGCTAATCTTAAGCGCATTTCATTTTGCTTGATGGTATCTAAGTGCTGCTTTATCGCAACTTCATGGCGTTCATTTGTTCTGGTAAAATCACGATGGTTTTCATCTAACTTTTTCTTTTGTTCCGTCGCAAGTGATTCTATAAAGTTGCGCTGTCGGACCAAGTCTAAGTGGTTTTTAACTTTTGCGCTTAATGACGCTAAACAAAAAGGTTTAAAGATATAATCTACAGCACCTAACTCCAAGCCTTTAGTTTCGTCTTCTGGTGAATTGCGTTCAGTTAAAAATATCACAGGGATATTGAATTCGGGGTCCTTTTCTTTTAATTCTTTTAGGACTGCATAACCATCCATATGATCCATCATAATATCAAGTAGAATAATGCTGGGCGGGTATTCGCTGGTCACTATATCGATAGCAGCCTGTCCAGAGGCTGCTACTTTAATGGAAAAAGCACTCTGTAAAGCAGAGATTAATAATTCAATGCTAATTACATCATCATCGACGATGAGAACAGATTCAGTATCATCCGTAGCATTCATAGCATTCATAGTAATTAAAACCTCTGTGATGTCGGTGTTTCTAGCTTATTTCATTTAAGCGTTCTAAGGCGTTGGCAAACTGAAAATTCATAATCAGTGTTTCTAACTCTACCATTCTAGAATCAAGATCTACTATGTCTTGATTCATTAAATGGGGCATTACTCCAACTATATCTCTGAATAGTTCGATAGATTTTATATCCGATTTTAAGAGAGCATTTTTTAAATCATTTAGGCCATCGACTAATTCTTCTTTTGGTACTGGGGTGGTTTTAGTCGATAAGTTATTAGCTTCGGAAATTAATGGTCGATAACCCAATTGTAAATTTTCTATCGAGGATTTTATTATTTCAAATGTTTGCATGCAGTTGCTATACAGTGCGATAATATCATCGCTCTTGTTTTCCCTTAAGGATTGTTCTAAAAACCGAGCATGTAAGCGAAGTTCTTTAAAGCCAAGATTTCCGGAAGTGCCTGCTAATTTGTGAGCCTCTTTTATTAATTGTTCGCTGTCGCCCTCGGAAACCAAAGAGGACATGGTTCTCATTATGGGATCAAATTGAGTGTTGAACTTTTCCAACAAGCGAAGATATAGTCCTATATCATTTCGCACTCTACTTTTGGCAAAAGGTATATCGATTCCTTCTATAAAGCTCGGCCACCCATATTCATCCACATCAGTATTTTTACCGGCTATAGGCATGCTTGCTGTCCAGGCGGCAGGAACATCTAAATCCTCTGCCGTGAGGAACTGTTTTTTCAATACTTTTGATAGTATTTCAAATAATTTAACGTGATCGATTGGTTTGGATATGTACTCGTTCATACCCACGGATATACATTCCTCTCTATCGCCTACCATAGCGTTTGCTGTCATAGCTATGATAGGTAGCTCGGATGCGCTGTAGCGCTTTCTAATCAGCTCTGTTGCCACGAGACCGTTCATTACGGGCATTTGAACATCCATTAATATGACGTCGTATTGTTGCCGAGAGACGGCATCTATGGCCTCTTGACCATTTATGGCGATGTCCACTATTTCGACTTCTTTTGATTCAAAAATGAGTTTTAATAATAGGGTATTGGCCTCAACGTCGTCGACTATTAAAATTTTCAGCGAACTTAGTTGATTTGTCTCTTCCGGTATGGACTCTCTACGCGTGTGATCTATGTTCTTGCCGATGTGTTCATAGCCGGTTTCTTGCGATAGTCTATCCAGCTCCGTTTTTAGATTGGTGACATTTATCGGGTAGCTAATGGTAGAATAGTTTAACGAGTGGAGATTCTCAGGCAGGTCAGAGCTGCCGATGGATGCAGAAAATATAAAGCGAATTGAACTTGGTGTATTTGAAATATGATATTTGTCCACCGCCTTTTCGCTTTCAATAAGTAGTTGTTGGTAATCAAGAAGTATAATGGTATCGCCTGCCAATTTATCTACAATATCCTTGAAGCTATCATGTACTTCATGGGATATATGGTAACGATTTAAGGACTGCGTTACGCTAGTGGAGTAAATATCAAGGTTTTGGCTCAGCCAGATAAAATGAGTATCAACAGGAAGGTTTTCATCAATAACGCGAGTGTCGTCAGTTTTTAATTCGAACTTACTAGTAAAATAAAATTGGCTTCCTTGGTCGAATCGGGTTTCCACCCAAATAGAGCCTTCCATTAACTGCACAATATTTTTGCTTATTGAAAGACCTAAACCGGTTCCACCGTACTCTCTAGTTGATGATTCGTCCGCTTGCGTAAAACGTTCGAATAATCGGTTCACCACTTCAGGTTTTATGCCTATCCCCGTATCTTTAACAGAAAACAACAAGGTAATGCTGTTTTGATCAGCATTGTCGTTAGACTCTTGTATGGATATCTCTACTATAATGGCTCCCGTTTTAATAAATTTCGAAGCGTTGCCTACTAAATTTGTTAATACCTGTTGTAGCCTGTGTTCATCTCCCAATAGTGTGTATGGGATTTGCGGGTCGATGGAAATAAAGAAGGCGATATTTGATTTCTGAAGTTTGTCGCCAAACATATTGGATAAATCGTTCATCACCGAACTTATGGAAAAAGGGGCATGCTCTAATGAAGTTTGCCCTGCATCCAATTTTGAAAGGTCCAATATATTATTAATAAGGGACATCAGATGATCACTGGCTGATTTCACCTTCAACAGTAGTGCGATGCTTGAGGGTTCTGTGCTTTTTCTTATGAGTATCTGGCTAAACCCAATAATGGCGTTCATCGGTGTTCTTATTTCATGACTCATATTTGATAGAAAGTCGGACTTAGCCTGATCCGCTACCAATGCCTTATCGCGGGCTAATTCAAGTTCAGTTATATGGTGTTCTATATCATTATTTTTTTGTCTTAAACTTTCAGCCATGGAATTGAATACAAGAGATAGTTGGCCTATTTCATCATCTCTAGAAATAGCCAATTGGCTATTGTAATCCCCCTGAGATATGCGTAAAGCGCCATTATTAAGCGCCTGCAAAGGTGCCGTGAATCGGCGGGCGATAAAGAAAGTAATTATAAAAATAAGGCAGGAAAAAAATACAGTCAGTCCAAAGCCCACATTCCTGAGAATGACTATAGGTTCAAAAACTAATGTACTATTTTCAAAGAGCAATATACCCCAGTTAAAGTTAGGGAGCTTTCGCGCACTATGGCTGCCGGCATAGGCAATCAGTTGTTCGATATCGTTGTAGTTGGTGAGTGAAAAACCACTTTTCCCCTGTGTAGCTAAACCAGCCTCGGTAATGCCCATTTCCACGAAATTAACGGTTTTGAGTGTATCACCCTCATCATCATCTTCCATAAGTAAAGTGAACTGCGGACCTGCAATGGTATTGCCAAATTGATCCAGAAGAACGACATAATTTGACCTTGTTCCAGCTCCTTCACCGATATCAAGACTATGAATAACCTCTAAAAGCCGAGTCCATGAAAAAAAACCAACGATCGTGCCTATTATTGTGTGGTTATCTGACTGAGAATAAATGGGAAGCGCGATGGGGATACTAAAATCTTCCGCGAGGTCATAGTAGGCAAAGTGGCTATAAGATAATTCTCGGCGAGCCATTGCGCTTTTAAACCAGGTCGCTTTAGCTTGATTTGGACCCGGTGTCAGTGCAGATGCGATAATGTCGCCTTGAACATCCGTAACAGTAATTTCAGAAAACATACCCGTCTGAATGTAATTACTCCTTAATAGATTTTCTATCTGCTTGGTGTTATCGCCGTTGAGAATATCTGCCATTATCTTCGTAGATGACCAAGAGCGAATGCTTTCGGTGGCATCATAGACAAGATCATTGGCCTGATTTATAGCCATTTGAGCTATTTGTTGGCGCTTTTCCCCTCGGCGATTTAATAGTTCTTCGCGCATGGAATAGTAGCCACCAACGATAAGTATGATCATAGGTACTATGGCCGTCATAAAGATGGTGAACGTTAGCCTTGATCGAATACTTGTTTTCATAATGAGACTGATAAATACGGGTATGTTAATTTGATATCAGAAACAAATCGACACGTTTATTTAATTGAATCGTATTACAAAATTATAGACCAGTTCGTTCACAGAGCCTAACAATGTGCATTCAAGAATCATACAAGAATCACAGATTGAACCCTACTTCATCGTCAGTAAAACCATCGTCTGTAAAACCATCGTGAGAAGTACCATCGTTAACTAGACCATAAATCCTCTCAGAATTAAAAGTATGAATATCATATGTATATCGAGAAAGGTAAAAAATGTTGTCCTTATTTAGTGCCAGCACGGAAACCCGTGTTTTTAGCTCAAGTGGAGAAGAACTGATCAACTGATGTTCTCCTGCTTCAATTTAAACGCGATTGAAGGAAGTTGATAGGGA
>JAESQG010000480.1 GCA_016765265.1 Pseudomonadales bacterium
CGATCAATAAGCAATAAATTAATGTTTGTCAGGCAGCTACATATCGTCAATAGTTATGGACCATTCGCCGTGATGACTAAAACACGATTGGAAATTGAGATTCAAGGCTCGAATGATGGCGTGACTTGGCAGACCTATGAATTCAAGCACAAACCGGGTCAACTTGATCGAATGCCTACCTGGGTAGCGCCACATCAACCACGGTTAGATTGGCACATGTGGTTTGCGGCGCTGGGAGATATCAATAACAATATTTGGTTACAAAAATTGATACACCGTTTATTGCAGGGTACTCCAGAAGTCCATGGACTTTTTAAAACGGTACCCTTTATCGACCGACCTCCCAAAATGATTCGCTCCCAACTATATCACTACCAGTTTACCGACTTTGATGAAAATGGTTGGTGGCGCAGAGAGCTTATCGGTTCCTACTCCAGACCTGCCACGCTTGAAGATTTTTACTGATCGCAAATTTACCTGTCGTAGCAAATCCCCGAGATAATGAAAGTCGTAATATTTGCCAGAGAAAATCGTCAGGGGTAAATTCAGCTGTCTCCATTGTCGCGTAATTGTCGCCGTAATTGTCGCCGTAATTGTCGCCCTAGAGTTTAGAAGTAAGAAATAAGAAATACAGGATTGCACTCTCACAGATGAAGAGCTAGAGTGTGTGAAAAAATAGTCAAGCATATTTAGAGAGATGAATGCCTGTGTGTCTCGCCAGTGATCTCTGATTTTATGTTGCGGAAAAAAATGTGTGGAAGAAACGCTTGTCGCTATCTTCCATCTAATGATATCTAGCGCACAATTTGTGGAGAATACCAAATGCGGTCACTGACAATACGGGCGATAGTTGCTACCTGTTTAGTTTTTTCTTTGGTTGGTTGTGAAACTATCAGTCAGGGATTTACCGACGACAAGCGTGGCGCAGTGCCAGTACCGAAAGACCACTATGGTGATAGTGTTGATCAGATTTCTTATGTGGATCAAAATTGGAGCCCTTCCGCTAGCCTTTGGTTTTATAACACGACTCAAGGATCTCGTTTGATCCCATACGACATTTTTTTACACCTGGAACAGCCTGATTCAAAAGAGCGGTTTCGCAGCAATACTAACATGAGTCGTTTTCGTTACTTACCGCAAGCAGAAACCTTCGCTAACCCTGACGGACTTCCGGTTGGTTGGGTTAAGGATAAATACAGCGATGATAAAGAGGTAAAAGAGTACGTGGGTCTGACCTGCGCAGCCTGTCACACCGCGCAGATTAATTATAACAACATCGGTGTTCGAATCGATGGCGCGCCTGCTATGGCGGACATGGACCTCATGTTACTTAATCTAGAAGCGGCGCTTGAAAAAACAAAGGACGACGAGGTTAAGCTAAAACGATTAAGAAACAATATTGGTATATCAGCGGAGCATGCGAGTGACTTTGAAGACCGGGTAGCGAGGGCCCATGAAAAAATAATGGAATACAATTCGGTTAACTCTCCGAGCAGGCAAGCTGAGAAGGGTACGGCTTACGGTTATGCTAGACTGGATGCTTTTGGCCGGATTTTTAATCGAATTCTGGGGCACCTCACCGCTTCTCAATATGGTGAGGACACTACCGTTGAGCAGTTAAAAGCGAATTCTAACCCAGCCAACGCGCCGGTCAGTTATCCCTTTTTGTGGGATACCCCTCAGCATGATTTTGTGCAGTGGAACGGTGTTCTCGACAACGCATCGAACTTTGGGTTGGGAGCGTTAGGGCGAAATACAAGTGAAGTGCTAGGGGTGTTTGCCACATTCGAGGTGGTTAAGAAGGGTGATAAATATCGTTATCCGTCGTCTGCAGATACGCTCAACCTAGCAAGGTTAGAGCGGCACATCAAAAAATTGTGGTCACCGCTTTGGAATGACGCTGCTGCAATCATTGATCATGAAAATTTTAAACCCATTGATGAAACCATGAGTGATGCGGGAAAGGTACTGTTTGACGAGTATCAGTGTGGCTCTTGTCATGAAGCTATCCAGCGTGACGATAAAAAGCGATTAGTGGTCGCCCAAATGGCGACGGTGTCGGGTTCCCTTGATAGCGAAATGTCTGAAATAAACATAGGCACAGATCCGAGGATGGCGTTCAATACTGTTGAATACAAGGGATCAAGGGGAATACTGAGCAGCTCATCGAAAGATGTACCAATCGAAAAGGATACGCCGATATTGGCGGTGGTACAGGAAGTGGGGAAGGGTATATTAACGGATTTTAGTCGTGGTTCTATTCTAGAAAAAATATATAGCTTTCTAATGTCCATATTCGATAATCCGATTAAAGACACGGTTAAGCATGTTGATTTTGTGGCATTCGATGAGGAGGAGAGAGACCAAAACAAGGCGACGTTATTGAAATCCTATAAGGGTCGGCCGCTTAATGGGATTTGGGCAACCGCACCGTTTCTTCACAATGGTTCAGTACCTAATCTTAGTGCGTTATTTTTGCCGAGCGAATGCGGGCCAAATGATGAAACGGGTGTTGACTGTAGGCCTGAAACTTTTGCCGTAGGTCAGCGACAGTTTGATCCTGAGGTGGTGGGCTTTGTATCGAACATCACGAATGGTATGCAGAAGGAGCTTATCTTCAATACAAACCTTGTAGGAAACAGTAATCGTGGGCATGAATATGCAGCGGGTGTAACTCCTATAAGAATGCAGGATGGTTCGGTGACGTTAAAGCCGGCGCTCAACCCTAAACAACGACTGCAATTGGTGGAGTACTTAAAATCCCTTTAAGCTATCTAAGCCAGCATAAGGAAATCGTAATGACTCAATATCGTTTATTTAAGGTTGTACCAAGAGTTCTCACTTATTTATCTATTCTTACTGTGATTGTGTCTTGTTCATCGAACTTGCAACCCTCTGGAGCAGATGAGTTTGAGCGCATTCCTGTTGGAGAACAGGATCATATTGCGCAAATAACAAAATTGACACCTATGCTGCAAGACAAACGCGTGGTCTTACCCGCGCAGTTAGGCAAAACTTTACGAGGTGTACACCCGAAGTCTCACGGATGTGTTAGCGCGCAGTTTGTTGTGAATAAAGATATCGATAGCCAGTATCAGGTCGGGATTTTTGCTGAACCGGGGAGGCGATATGACGCACACATCCGCTTTTCAAATGCTTCCGTTAAACTCGCTCCTGATTTAGAAAATAGGGAAAATGGCAGTCGCGGAATGGCCGTCAAAGTGTACGATGTTGAGGGAGAGTTTTTCGACAAAGATAGCGATAAGAAGAACCAGGATTTTCTTATGATCAACACGCCTGAATTCGCCATTGGTACGGTACGCGGATATGGGTTTTTGACCAAAGCACTACACGGGTCGGCAGACGGCACTGACGCCAACACGTTATTTGGTCTTGGCGGTATGCTAATACAGTCGAGGGTTAAAGCATCCCAATCACCCTTCGCCGAACCGACTGCCTCCGAATTCGAAACGCTAAAAGAGAACCTTGGGGATCGATTTCCAGAAGATTTCGTTTTACAAGACTTACGGGAGCTTATAGCTACTTTGGCAACAGTCGCGACCAAAGTACGAAGAGAAACGGTTAGAAACCCACTGCAAGTCCAGTATTTTGGTGCAGCACCATTTCTATTTGGATCAGATCGAGTGATGAAGTTTTCTTTAGCCCCAATAAAACCGGTGGAGCAGCAACCGTTTGTGGATAATGTCCCTAGCGATAACTATTTGCGAGAAGCCGTCAACGTGACCCTGCAGGGCAATAAAGAAATTATCTACGATTTTAAAATTCAAGTGCGAACTAAGGAAGCGGACTTTGGCGTCGACCAGCAGCTTATCGAGAGTGCCAACACG
>JAESQG010000481.1 GCA_016765265.1 Pseudomonadales bacterium
AAAAACATGTCAAGCGTTTTCTCGCTGAATAGTTACACCAGATCTTTGTCATGAAACTCAGGGGAGGGGTGTTAACGGGATCGGGCATCTATTTAGCTTACCTTGTTTTCATCCGTCATGGAAAGTTCTTTGTCGGGCTGCCAGCCATAAACTAATGCGCCTAATGGCGCGTCGAGGTGCTGTATTTTCAAGTTCATTGAAACTTCCTCTTGGTGGCGTTTATGGGCTGGTCACAGTTCTTGTATAAATTGTATAGAGTTTTTTAGGTTTTAAAATGGCTCTATATTAAAATCACTCAGTATGATTTCTTTATATTCCCGCCGTAGCTGGCTAAGCGTACCTGGATAGAGTGAACGGTTGAATCCGTTTCTGTCAAGATAATAATTTGAGCAGCCGCTGGACCAGACCATATCTTTTAATTGTTCCTGAAGGGATTGATTATAAAGAATAGTACTATCTACCTTAGCATCAATCCCACGGATATTCTGTTGTTCAAACATCTGTATAAGCCTACAAAGATAGTCCGTATGGATTTCAGCTGAAGCGATAACCGCTGTATAACCCACCAGACCGTTTAGGCCACAAATGGTAAAGTAATTGGGAATGCCAGGTATGGCAATACCTCGATAGGCTTCTGGCCTTGCCCGTAGGGTTTGGCGCAGCGTTTTGTCAGGTCCAACAATTTCCATTGCAGGACTTCCGTCCGCGCGACCTCCCAGCTTATAACCCGTGCAGAATATGACGACGTCCACCTCGGTTTCTTTGCCGTCAGCACTGAGCACCGCGGTTTCAGATAACCCTTCCACAGCCGAGTTGATTAGATGCACATGATCTTTGCCAAGGGTAGGGTAAAAATCGTCTGAGACCAGCAATCGTTTACATCCGGGTTCATATTCTGGTGTGAGCTGCGCAATGAGCGCGGGATCAGAAATGGCGCGTTTCATGTGTTTATCTGCAATGCGGCGCATGGTGCTAACGGCTTTTTCCTCCCGCTTAAATACACGTTGGGAGAGAAAGGAATTACGATAGAGCGTGCGTTGATGATGCTTCAAGGCGCCAGTTGCGGGATCTGCAAAGGCCTCTTTCGTGGTCTGTTTATAAGGCACATTATTACGCGGCAGTACCCAGTTAGGTGTACGTTGAAAGACATAGAGTTCTTTGGCGGATTGGGCCACCTGAGGCACGATTTGAATTGCGCTGGCAGCGCTTCCGATAACGGCGATACGTTTGTCCGTTAAATCGAAATCGTGTTGCCATTCTGCTGAATGCCAGCTCTTCCCTTGAAAAATATCCAAGCCTTCTATTCTGGGGAGATTAGGCGCGGTTAAACCCCCTGACGCACCAATTAGTAAACGGTGCTGAAAAGACTCTCCGCTGTCTGTTTCGAGACACCATGAGCCACTATCAGATTCATATTCGGCTTTGCGAATATCGGTGTTAAAACGGATATGCGGCAAGAGACCGTATTTCTTCGCACAGTGTTGAAAATAGGCGTGGATATCTGCCTGGGCAGCGTAGGGCATTTGCCAATTCGGATTTGGCTCGAAGGAGTAGGCATACAGATGGGAGGGTATGTCGCAGTGCAGGCCCGGATAGTTGTTAATCTTCCAGGTGCCGCCCACGTCATCGTCTTTTTCGTAGATAGTAAAATTAGTGATCCCCGCTTTTTTAAGTTCTATGCCCATCAAAAGGCCACTTAATCCCGCGCCGATAATTGCTATGCTTACGCTGCTGTTATTTTCAATCTTCATTTTTATGACTACTTGGTTTATGACTGCTGGGTTTATGACTGCTGGGTTTATGACTAGGTGGCTTATCAGTATTTAGCTTATGACCATTTATCATGCATGATACTGATTTGTCGGTGGGCCAACAAAGTTTAAGCTACCGGTTTGGGGTTGTAAATATGATATTGTGGGGGTGAGAAAATACCGGAGAAACTTATGAAATCTAAAGTCTGGATTGAGGTCGCCTTAAATGGTGCTTGGCCTCGAGCACTACAACCTAATGTTCCTGTTACCGCAGAAGAGATTATCAAAGAAGGTATAGCCTGCGTGAACGCCGGAGCAGCGATAGTACACGCGCATACCTTAGACCCCGCAACAGGAAAACAGGATGCGGACTCAAGTAATTGCGAAGCATTTATTAGCGGGATAAGAAGTTCGGTGGACGCCATCGTATACCCCACTGCAATTCCGCAACCAATGCCTGAATCTGCGTTGGATCGTTTTGCCACAACCAATGATTTATGTGAGCGAGGTCTACTTGAGTGGGGGGTATTGGATCCCGGCTCCTGCAATTTTTCTAGAGTGAAGCCGTCACCCCATAGTCAAGGTAGCATCTACGACAATAGCCCCAGCTCGTTAAAAGAAGCGGCGAAGATGGCTGCCAATATTGGTTGGCGTCCTGCGTATGCTTGTTACGAGCCTGGCTTTGTGAGAGAAGGTGCCATGTTGCATCGCACCATCCCTGATTTACAAACACCGATATACAGATTTATGTTATCCGATGGATTCACCTTCGGCTTCCCTCCCCGAGAATGGGCCGTAGAAGCTTTGGCAAAACTCATGGCAGAGGAAGCACCCGGTGCGCCTTGGATGGTGGCGGGGCTAGATGTTGATACCATTCCTTTGATACCTAAGATTGTAGAATTAGGGGGGCATGTGAGAGTTGGGTTGGAAGATGCGCCTTTTCGTAGTGAAAAAACTAATCTGCAGTTGGTGGAGGAAGCGGTTAAGGTGGTGCGCGAGGTTGGTGGTGAGCCGGCAACTGCGGAAGAGGTGCGGCTGAGTTTTTAATGCTAGTGGTGTGTATGCAATATTATAAGTTGACGACTTTAGTTTTTAAAAAAATTCAATCAAATATGATGTTCGCTATTAGATAAAATGAATGCCCCTTGGCGCTGACGCCGGATACTCTAGACATATATACAGTTATAACTTAGATAGAGGGGTTTTTATTACGGTTGGGTCTCTTGAGTAAAAATCAGCGGGCTCGGTTTGTTCCGGGTGGCAGCGGTTAAGCTATTTATATGCCTCTTCAGCAAAAACTGTGGGTCATTTCTGGTTCGGGTAATGAGCCCATCGTATGAAATAGCGCTATTTTCAGTACATCATAGCTCCTATAGCCGTAGGCTTTTCTGG
>JAESQG010000482.1 GCA_016765265.1 Pseudomonadales bacterium
GATAAATGCCTGAACCTTGGCCCCTGTATGACGGGATGTTCACAGGGCGCAAAATCCAGCACAGATATTACCTATTGGCCGGCTGCAATAAGAGCAGGAGTTGAACTAAGAACGCAGTGTCGTGTGCGGGAGATAACCGTCAACGAACAGGGCATGGCGAATGGCGTTATCTACTATGATGCAGAGGGGGTGGAACAACACCAGCGCGCGGAGGTCGTGGTGATGGCCTGTAATGGAATAGGTACGCCAAGAATTCTTCTAAACTCCACTTCAAGTTTATTTCCAGACGGTATTGCAAACAGTAGTGGTCTGGTTGGCAAGAATTTAATGTTTCATCCGGGTGGTTTTGTTCAAGGTCAATTTGACGAAAACATCGAAAGTCATAAAGGGCCTCAAGCCTGTTGTATTCTGAGTAAACAATTTTACGAAACCGATAAGGACTGTGGTTTTGTGCGCGGTTATAATATGCAGATCGTAAGGGGTACGGGGCCTGTTGGTACGGCACTGGAAGGGTATCGCATGGGCCGAATTCCTTGGGGGGCGGGTCATCATGCAGCCTTTAAAAAACGCTTTGCTCATGTGGCGAGCGTGGCTATCCACTGTGAAGATTTACCAGAAGAGCACAACAGGGTTACGCTTGATCCAGAGATCGTAGATTCCGATGGCATACCGGCTCCAAAAATCCATTACAAGGTAAGCGAAAATACTCAAAAGATGATTGCACACGGACTGGCTCGTGGCGAAGAGGTGATGCGGGCTGCTGGGGCAACGGAGATATTTTCGGGTGGTCCAATACGACTGGGTGGGTATCATTTATTGGGTACGGCACGGATGGGTGACGATCCTGCCTCCTTTGTAGTCAATGGCTGGGGAAGGTCTCGTGATGTTAAAAACCTGTTCATCGTTGATGGTAGTATATTTGTCACTTCTGGCGGCGTAAACCCAACCAGCACTATACAGGCACTGGCACTCTATATCGCTGATTCCATAAAAAAGAATCTTGCCAATTTATTTGATTAGGACGACTGTTATGACTGGGGACGACAATATTATAATTACGGACAATCCACTGAATAATATTCAGAAGGATAAACTGTCGAGTTTGCTTGAAGTGCTCATTCCTGCCAGTGACGATGGGATGTTGCCTAGTGCAGCTGAACTGGATTTTCTGCGATACTTACAGTTGAATACGGCAGAAGCTATTCCTGCCCTGGTGCAGTTATTGGATGGTCTCGATGAGCAATTTTCTACCTTGTCAAAAGAGATGCAAAATCTGGCGGTAGAGCAGTTCAGTACTGGTCATGGCCGACTGTTCAAAATGATAGTACTTCAGGTCTTCGCTTGTTACTACCAAAATGAACAGGTACAAAAAGGCCTTAGGATGGAAGCCGGCCCACTCTTCCCAAGGGGTAATGACGTCAAACCAAATGATTTATCTTTATTAGACCCTGTTATTGCCAGATCACACAGCTATAGAAAAACGAAATAATGAGCTAGTAGTAACAAAAGAAAAAGTAAAAAAGGGGTCAAGTTCCATAATAACGTATGTATTGCTTGGACTCTATAAATTTAACTAACCCCTGCCTTATCATTTCAGTTCCATATCAAGGTTGAGGTTATCAAAGAAGGGAATTCTTGAGATGAAAAAGCGTCCACTAGGTAGCACTGGATTAGAAGTCAACGAAATTGGACTAGGGTGTATGAGTATGTCCTGGGCATACGGCAAACCCAATAAGGAAGAATCGATTCGCACCCTTAAAGGAGCGATCGACATTGGATACGATTTTCTCGACACGTCGAATGTTTATGGGCTAGGCCAAAACGAAAGCTTAATTGCTGAAGTTCTAAAGCAAGATCAGCAGCGTTACACGCTAGCCTCCAAATGTGGGATTGTCGTTAAAGAAGACGGAGGCCGTGGAGTCAATGGTAAACCTGAATATATCAAACAATGCTGTGAAGAAAGTTTAGAGCGTTTACAAACGGATGTTATCGATTTGTATTACCTTCATAGACCAGATCCGAAGACTCCCATAGAAGAAAGTATCGGAGCCTTTGTTGTTCACCCCTTTCAGTAGAGTGATTCAAATTGGTATAAACTTAGCGAATCAATGGTATAAGTCTTATTAAGTCCAATGCTTGTCTCTACATAGTCTGTTTTAGGTAATGTTACTTTTCTCAATATAGTGATTAAATTAACCGTACATACTGTGGATTTTAAAGCGTTACTGCAGTGATCAAAAATTTCAGATAGAGGTAAAGGATAATGGGTACCGCTACTCCGTCGAATGTTAAAATAAAAGCGAGGCGCATGAACTTTAAGCATACGCAGAACAAACCCCGCTATTGGCACCACGGCGACCCGTTCTTAACTCACGCGTTGACTAGCGCATCGATCTTTTTCCCCGAAGGCGAGCGTTTTTTTATTCGTTCAGTGAGGCATTTTGAAAAAGAGATAACAGATCCACAGTTGCGAGAGGATATTAAAGGGTTTATTGCCCAGGAAGCGACTCATGGGCATGAGCATACCAAGTATAATGACGATGTGATCGGGCAGGGTTATCGATTTCTAAAGCCGGTTGAGCGGCAGGTGAAAATTGGTTTGGCCATGCTAAATAAGTACTCACCAAAACAGTTTCAACTGGCGGTCACTGTGGCTTTGGAGCACATCACCTCGATAGCCGCAGGAATGTTGTTGGCCCATCCTGAATTGATGGAAGGCGTAGAGCCGGAGCACCAGGAAATCTGGCTTTGGCATGCAGTTGAAGAAACGGAACATAAAGCGGTAGCGTTTGATGTCTATGATTATATCGGAGGCAAATACTGGATTCGTGTTTTGGCTTTGGGTTTAGCGACAATGCTATTCCTGCCTGCTGTTTTCTTCTTGCTGAGCCGGTTTTTAATAATGGATAAAAAGTTTAACAGGAAGACGTTCCGAGACCTGAAAGATTACCATGAAGGTAAAGGCCATATATTTAAAGAGCTAGGCGCGCATTATTTAGAGTATTATCGTAGAGATTTTCATCCCTGGGACCTGCAGAACCAGCATCACATTGATGAGTGGAAAAACAATAACAAAACGTTCGCGTAAGAATGTAAAAACGGTTTGCTCCTTAGTGCTTGGCGCTAAATAACCTGTTGTAGAGATTGGTACTCTTATCAATATAGGGATTGATAAGAGTACCTTTGTATAGTTGCCTTCACTCTTGAGGTAAAGCGGCCAATAACCGAATTTAAATATCGACTGAATAGCTTATACCTAGGTAAAAAACATTGTTAGCCAATCCGCAACTATAGCGGGTTTCTCTTCGCCTTCAATTTCAACCGTGTGTTCAACATTAACTAAAATACGTCCGCCTTCTTTGTAGTCCACGCTTTTCATTTTGGTGCAGGTGCGTACTCTCTTACCGCTGCGTACTGGGTTGACAAATCGAACCTTATCGAAGCCATAATTCATACCCATTTTTACGCCTTCAGGAACTACATCGCCCTCCACACTCTGGGCGAGTTTGACCATCAACGAAAGGGTTAAAAAACCATGTGCGATGGTGCCGCCAAAAAGAGGCTTCGCTGCATCTGGGTCCACATGAATAAACTGGTGATCTTCAGTGACGTCAGCAAATTGATCAATACGATCTTGATTGATCTCTAACCACTCACCTTTACCTAATTCTTTTCCAATATAATCTTTTAATGAATCTGCTGGTACAATTTTCATCTTGTTGCCTCATGTGTTGATAGCTGGCTTAAAAAGCCAAGCTTGTAAAATCTAAGCTCAATTGTTTTATTAGTAATGGTTAGAACTAAGCTTGATTATTGCGAGTCGGCTAACTTAGCACATTATTAAAGTATCATGAAAGCGACAAACGCCAGCGGTACAAACACTAATATTGATTTTGGGTGTGTGTCTTTGCGATACTGGGAGGGCATAGAGTTAAATCAAGCAGGAGAGAATATTATGGGACGTGTAGAAGGAAAGGTAGCCATTATCACCGGTGGTGCCATGGGCATGGGTGAATCTCATAGTCTGGTACTAGCTCGCGAAGGGGCCAAGGTAGTCGTAACCGATATCAATACTACAGCCGGTGAAGCTACGGCGCAGCAAATACGCGATGAAGGTGGTGAGGCCGTGTTCATTGAACACGATGTCGCTATTGAAGAGCAATGGCAGAGCGTTATTGACCAGACTGTGGAAGCGTACGGAAAGGTGGACATACTGGTCAATAATGCCGGTATCGTTATATTTAAATCTAATGAGAATACCACTGTCGAGATCTGGGACAAGACCATGGCGGTCAATTCCACTGGTGTATTTTTGGGGTGTAAAACAGTATTTCCGGCTATGGAGAAAGCCGGCGGTGGCTCCATTATTAATATCTCCTCAATATACGGCATCATTGGTGCTTCCAACACAGCTGCCTATCAGGCATCGAAGGGAGCCGTTCGCATGTTAACCAAGTCCTGCGCCGTTGATTACGGCAGATATAATATCCGCGTTAACTCAATTCACCCTGGTGTCATTCGCACCCCTATTTTGGGGGGGCTCGAGGAGGACAGTGAGGCGATTAAATCGGTATTAGGTAGCACTATCCTGCAGCGAATAGGTGAGCCTATTGAAGTATCCAACGCCGTCCTGTTACTGGCATCGGATGAATCTTCTTATATGACGGGATCAGAACTCGTGGTTGACGGTGGCTATACCACCGTTTGATTGAAAATATTTAAAACAAATTAACACAACCTTTAATGATGAAGGGAGAATAAAAATGGGCCGATTAGACGGAAAAATAGCAGTTATTACGGGCGGTGCTGATGGTATGGGAGCTTCCCATAGCCGACTTTTCTCACAGGAAGGGGCAAAACTTGTGGTAACGGACCGACGTGAAGAACCGGGTCAGAGAGTGGTGGACGATATTGTTGCCGCAGGGGGCGAAGCGATTTTTGTTCACCAGGATGTTTCTGTTGAGGCGGATTGGGAGCGTGTCGCAGCAGTGACTATGGACCGTTATGGCAAGGCGGATATATTGATTAACAATGCGGCCATTGCTTCATTCAAGAGCGCAAAGGACGCAACTCTTGAAGAGTGGAATTTGATAATGGATGTGACGGCCAAGAGTATATTTTTAGGCTGTAAGGCTATGTTGCCAGCCATGCAGGCAGCGGGCGGCGGTTCTATTGTTAATAATTCATCTATATCGGGTATTGTGGGTATGGGGGCTCAGGCTGCGTATCAGGCGGCAAAAGGTGCTGTACGTGTATTGAGTAAATCCATTGCTGTGGATTATGCAAAATACAATATACGGTGCAACAGTATTCACCCCGGCGTGGTTCGAACTCGGGGTACCAGTCGGGTGATGGATGATCCGAGTTTTGTCGATGGAATGCTTACCAGCACGATTCTCCGGCGAGTGGCTGAACCCATTGAGCTATCCTACCCGGTCCCGTTTCTGGCCTCCGATGAATCGACTTATGTTAATGGAGCGGAACTAGTCGTTGACGGCGGTTATACCACAAAATAAATTCCGTACACGAAACTTCGTGCTTTAAGGGCTCACGGAAATTCGGAGCCCTTATATTCAGCCACTATTATTAAGCAAGAACTATTAAGCAAGAATTATTAAGCAAGAATTATTGAGCAACATAACCACCATCTACTGGCATACAATGTCCAGTAACAAGTGACGCCTTATCCGAACACAACCACGCCACAGCTTCACCAATTTCTGAGGGCTGACCCATACGGCCTATGGGTTGGGAGGAGACCATGTTGTTAATCATTTTTGAATCTGTTCCCGCCTGGACAACCATAGGTGTCTCAATCAATCCCGGACATACTGAATTAACGCGAATGTTTTTCTTGGCAAATTCTACGGCTGCAGATTTGGTTAAACCATTTACGCCGTGCTTAGCAGCGCCGTAGGCCGGCGCGTAGGCAGCAGCAACCAAACCTGCAATGGATGCCGTGCTAACAATAGCACCGCCAGTCCCTTGATCGAGAAACTGCTGAATTTCATTTTTCATGCACAACCAGACACCTTTCAGATTGACTGCGATATTACGATCAAAATTTCCCTCAGAGCACATGACGGTATTCGCCATCTTGCCAGATATTCCCGCATTATTAAAAGCGCAATTTAGTTGTCCGTAGCGACTCACGCAGGCTTTTATCAAGGCCTCCACCTCTGACGACTGGGCGACATCACAGCGCACAAATATCGCGTCACCACCGGCCTCTTTAACCATTGCAACAGTTTCATTTCCGCCTTCTTCGTTAATGTCGGAAACAACGACTTTTGCACCCTCAGCACCGAAAATAATGCTGGTAGCACGACCTATGCCCGACCCAGCGCCGGTGATTAAACCTACTTTTCCTTCTAAAATGCCTTTCATCTTTTTCCCCTTTATTTATTATAAATAGTATTTATTACTAAGGTTTCGAGCGAGGGTTTAGTATATAAGAGAAACCACTCAAATCGATACCCATACCGATCCTTCGGGGCTAACAGTATCATCAGCGATTTAAATGATAACTGAATTAGTTTCTCTTCGTCCCCGCTCCCATTATGACGGGTTAGCAAAGACAAGAGGGTCTAGAAAAAAGGGTCAAATGCCATAACATCTTATTTGTGGTTGACCCACTGCAGTAGCGTAAACCAAATTGGTTTAAACTTAACGGACTCACGGTACAAGTCTACTCAGACCACGCCACGCAGGGTAGGGTATAGCTATCAGATTTATTTTTTGTGTTGGCAACCCGATATTTAACTTCCCTTTCAAGAAAGATAGGTTTTCTAAAAGATACTTGTAAGGTTGATATCTGATGGGTTTTTTTTATAGTTGATAGCCAGTCATCTAGTACCCAAACAATGGCGTGAGCACCGTGTACAACGCATTGCCCGAATAAAAGTCGTCTAGCAGCAATTCGGTCAATATGATCAGTTTGATTTTCAAGTGTAAACACACGCGGGTTCATCGAAAGTCAGCTTTATCTGCGAAGTGTTTATATCCAAAATGGCTAATATTGCCTGGCGACTTAATCCGTATCATTCCATTTTAGTTCACATGGGTTTGGAGCGGGAGCTGAATTTCTATTGAACCTTGCTTAACTCGGATTTGGCAATTCGCACGTAGTAGTTTGGGGCATTGGGATATGCATTACTGCCCCCGGAAAGCATGAGTATATCGAGATAACTCTCATTGGTTGAGGTGCCGCTTCTTGGTGACGCATAGTAAGGGTAGATACCGAGTGCATCGCTCGGCACTTCAAGTTGGGTTAAGGTGGTTGAGCCTTCTTTCATTAAATAAAGGGCATCGGAGGTTGCGCATAGAAAATATATCTCTTCCTCATACTCAAGGATGCGCAACCAATTGACGGTGCTTGCGGACAGATCAATGGCGTTTGTGGTCCATGTGCGATCGCTACGTTTTAGATGCTTAAATGTCGTTACTTTCCAATCCAGGTCGGGGTCTAAAAACTCTTTATATATAACATGAACAGTGCCGTCGGATGCCTCAAACATATCGCTTTGTTCCAACAATCTAGCGCGACTCGCCGCCATGGTATGCTCCGTTAAATCAACAATGAGTTCATTGCTCCACGAGCCGTCTTGATACTCAAAATAAAGAATCTTTTGGTAACGGTTAGTATTACCCACCCCCATAAAATCGTCCTGTACCGGCAATAAGCTATAGCCATCATCTCGGATGAGTACGAAGGGGTAGAAAAAGTCGTGACCTAAATGATCTCCCGCTTCTAGGTTGCTCCACTGAGTATCGTCATTGCTCTTAACAAAGAGTTGTTGCGTGTCGTTATTTCCCGCCTCGTCATATTTTCGTAGACCAAAAGCGAATGAAAGGGTGTCGTCACTGCCCATTGCCGCACCTACTCTAACGTTAACGGTTTCGCTCTCTCCATCATTGTCAATTACCGTCTCCTCTAGGTAATTGGTGATATCACCCGTCGCCGCATCGGTAAACCAATAATGCTTCAATTGACCAATTGATCGGTTTTCTTCGTAAACGGTGGGGACAAAAACGAAGGCGTGTAGTATCCCCGTAGAATCAATTAACAGATTACCGGGTACGGAGGTGGAGAGTTGGGCGCCTTGGCTCCAATCACCATCACCTTCTTTTTTATAGAGAGTAAACTGAGATGGTGTCGTTGCATCATCGCTATTTTCAACAACTGCCATAAACACAAAATCGCCGAAGCGAACGATTTTGCTTTGATTGTAACCCCACCAAGTGCCGTCGGGAGAGTGATTTAAACTTCCTGGGATGGCTTCGTATAAAACGCTAATATGAGTTGTCTCAGAATTACCACCGGTATCGTTACTGTTACCGGTGATGTCTTCCGTCGGCGCAGTATCGTTGGGGCCACCACCTCCACCACAGCTCAAAATGATATAAAGTAAGGCTAATGTCCCAAGTATTCGTTTTAGCATTTCACTCTCGGCAATCATCCTTCAGACCCCTCTTTTACAGCCTAGTTGTAATTCTCGCCAGTGCGACTCCAGGCACCAGATGGATGAAATGCCATCAAATCTTCGTTGTTTGATTTGGGTTACTTAATTAGAGCATGCCATTGAACAATAACTGCAGCGCTTTATTTGGGGAAACGTATACGTCGTTTGTCGATAAAATTTACAGGTTATTGTTCATAATTCAAAAAATTATGTGATTAAATATCACGCAGATAGGTGGAGACTCAATAGTAGCATCTCAACTAGTTGATTTTTATACTGGACGGCCGTTATTCGGCTATATGTAGCAGGTAGGTCATAGCGTCGAATAATTTTACAACTAACCCTAAAGGATTAGTTCTAGTAATAAGTGGTGGGTATTTTTTGCATTATTACAATAGCCTAAAGAATA
>JAESQG010000016.1 GCA_016765265.1 Pseudomonadales bacterium
AACCTCTTTTGGTTGCAGTGATGAGAATGAGTTCACTTATTTTGGACGCGCTTATTTTAAGGAGAGCTTAACAGGAGAAGGACAATTCGTTACCGCCTTCAACACGGCTAAGGACTTAGTCAAGGAATGGGAAGATAAAGAAGACTTTGAAAATTCGCAACCTCAAATACATAAACCAGAGCGCATATTGAAACAGCTTAAACAATGGCGAGAGCAACATTTCAATCATCAAAAATTAAAAGAAACTAAATGAACTTTAAAATTTTAGCCTTACTATCCTTCTCGGCAGGCTTGCTATTGATCACAAATGGCATTGCTTATCAATTTAGATTGTGGGGAGTGGCGGAGTACATCAGTTGGAATACGGTTTTTGTCTTAAAAATAACTTATGCGGCTGCAACGATTTTAATTTCTATTGGCTATATTCTGTCTCGTACGAAGGCTTCTACGGAAATTTCAGTCCAAGAGGGGAAGGCGGCTTTAATTATCGTGTTTGGTTTCGCACTCGTTATATGGGGCTTAGGAGATATACCGTTGAACCAGAAGAGTACCGTGTCTGTCGCTGGCTGGGATAAGCATGAGGACCTGATTGTTCCCGGAGGGTTCCCTGCGATGGCTAAGAGAATTGGCTCCGAAAATGGTATGGCATATGGAAGCCAAGTGATCGGTGCTAAGAACAAGATGACGGCCAAGTTTGTTTTTGGATTACTAATATCTGGATTTGGCTTCAACGCGATTAGACGACGTAGTTCGGCTGCCGGTAAAAGCGACGCTAAAACTGATTTAAGTAACCCACTAATTGTCTTGCCGCTTATCGTTTTAATCATGGGACCTCCTTTGTTAAAAATATACTCTGGTGCAAAACAATTGCGAGGGGAAGGAGTTTTGATGTCTGGACAGTTTTTTCCTAAACCAAGGAAACGGGACGATCTTGATTAAGATAGTGGGATAAGCGAAATCCTAATTTAATATCTAACTAGTGCCCATCCTAAAACCGGCAATTTTCCAAAAATATTTCTTTCCCAGCCGGGCTACGGGCACCGAAGTTACACGAAAAATAAAATGTTGTCGCATTATGGTCATGTTGAATGTTTTGCAACCAAAAGTCGCTTATTTTGAATGTAGGTACCCCCGCAATTGCTTTGCGCCACTTAGATTAACGGATGGATCGATTACCCTATATTTTAGTCGGTATCGATTCTCACCAATCGAACCAAATTATAGGTGATTGCCGACGCCCATACATAAGCATGAAAACCTTCATAGCCTTTCCACAGCGCTTTTCCTAAGCCAAATGCACGCTTTAATTCTGAAATATTTCCTTCAACACCAGCTCGAAAGTTTTTTAACGCATCATACTTTTTTTGCTTTACGCCCATGTCATTCAAATTTATTCCTCTTTTTTTATGAAACACAACTCTCTTCACACCCAATTTGTTCCCGTCCTCTACGTTCTTTTTACTGGCGTAGCCACCATCCGACACAACGGTTGTTGGCATGCAGTCATAACGTTGTGCGTGAGCTTTTAAAATCGGTATGAACCTTTCTGCATCGGATGCATTCCCTTCCTCCACTGAAACATGTGTTAATAAACCGCGAGCATCGCTGGCTATATTTATTTTATGCCCGTATTGAACCTCTCGTTTATCTTTTACAATAATGTCCGTGTGCAGCTCGAAAAAACTAACGACCTTTTCATTCGAGGGCACATTCTCTTCTTCTATGATTCTTCTTTCCGTCTGGTCAATCACCATTAGCATTATATTGCGATAGTTTTCGATTTCCTCTAACCAGCTCAGTACTTGGGTTGTAGTATTATTGCTATCTTTTACTTTTTCAATTGCCTTGTCTACTTGCTTAACGACCATGTTGGAAAGAATCAACAAGTCTGGATAAAGCTCGTCTTTCTCGGCCTTTTTAGCATTAAAAATTCGAAATGCTAATGATTTTGAAGTTTTTCTAAAGTCCTTGAACCGTGTTTTTATACCGGTCACATTTTTACTCTTTGCTAAATATCGACTTAGCACTCTGATGCCGTCATCTAAAAGTTGACTATCGATCGGAGCGGCTATATTGCTCTTCACTACAGTACTGTCAATGCGAATCAAATCAGGATCAATATTTCCAACTTCAAAACCTCGTTGTGCCAACAAATCAAATACAGCGCATAACGTTATGGGCCGTATTCTTCGAATATTGGATTGCAATGTGGATTTGCTTGGTGAGTCGCCAACCTCTATTCGCGAGAACGTACGATAACTTAGTGAATCGGACAGGTAAAATGATAAAAGTTCATAGCTGATGCTGAGCATTTGTTTAAGCAGCATGCAGCGAAAAACACTTTCTATCGTCATAGCCCTACGTCCAGTCGATGGATCGCAACTACCAATGAAGTCATTTTCTAGCAAGTCTAAAACTTCCGGGTATTCATCCAACAAGTTTGAAAGTTTTTCTAGTTGCAATCCACGCTCGTGTTTTGAATAAAAATCGAATATGCTTGTCTGCGCTGTGCGGGTTTCTCGCATGGTTTAAGCCCTTGGTGATTGTGATTTTTCGTCAAAAAAATTATATCAAAAACCAAGGGCTTTTTTATGTTTATTCCAATTTATTTGCTGATAATACAAAACCTTAGAAGTTTCAGGACGGGCACTAGCTAGTTTGGTTAGGCTCTAGCTATATTGGTTAAGTAAATGAAAGCAACAGATTATTCAGAAAGAGAATTCTGGGTTATCACGAGTGAGGCGTGGCGACCGGCTCGGCTCAGCGAAAGCGTCTAGACAGAGTTAATCCAAACAGTCTTTTTTAATGTACAAACCGTCTTTAATATACAAACTGTCTTTAATATACAAACTGTCTCTAAATTCGACTGCTCTAACACCGCGGACTAAAATAGCGTAATGGTCTAATTGTAATCTTCGTTTTCCTTATCCCTGGGCTACAATTAGAAGAGGGTAATTAGTTATTTTAGCTGCCCTCACTTTGTCAATTTACGGTATTTAATAGCATAGCTACAGAATACCTATAAATATGCTGTAACAAAGAATGAAAATATG
>JAESQG010000483.1 GCA_016765265.1 Pseudomonadales bacterium
AATTACCTTGTTCAAAACCGATTTCGATGGACTCGAAAAAAGGGGCACCTTTTTCCGAGTCCCAGCACGGCGCGATGGTGGCGTTCGGCGGTGATATTGTGGCGGGCATCCGCTCCTGGCGAATGCCGTTAAAATGGGCGCAACGTATCAAGGGATCTAAGATTGCGTCCGAGACCATCAGACGTGACTGATGGACCTCGGTGCTATCAACCCCTTGGATTTCCGCTAGATAGTGCCAGCACGGAAACCCATGTATTTCACTCACGAGTAAAAATCTGATCAATAAAAGATCTACTTTGTTGTGACCAATAAGATTTTCAAGGAAGTGAAGCCAGTATTTTGCTCTCGATATGAGCGTTATTTGATCTATTTTGCTTGAGGGGGTGACGCTCAACCCTGAAGCCTTATTCAGTGCCAATAAGCAATGCAGAAAAACGACTTCGGTGAATACTAAGCCACTTGGCGGTAAGGTTCCCATCGCTGCTTTCTTTTGAGTTTTGCACGCTCTTTTTCTGTGAGTATTGTACCGATGCGTTGCAAGTTGCGAGCGAAAACACTCAAAGCAACATAACGCCTAAACCCAGCGACGCCATGGTCGGGGCAACGATCTAGGCCGTGTTGCTCCAAAGCATTGATAGCTGACTCCACAGCTGAATGCTGACGTCGTACTTTTTTATAGTCAGGCGTGCTTGTTTTTATTTTCTCTTTTGACGAGAGCCTCCCTTTTTTAGGGAGAACCACTTGCTCTAGGTGATCACACAAATCAACTTGATTGCTGGGGGAATGAAAACCTTTATCAAAACTGCAAGAGTTGAGTGAGGGGAAATGTTTTTGAGTTTCCGTTACCATGGGCACTGCAACATCAACATCTTGAAGCTTTTCCATCACTTGGTGATATAAAATAAATTGATGCTGATCTTCCATAATGCAAACTTTAATACCAAGCTCAACCGGTACTCCTGCCTTTCCCTTGCTGATACTTTCTGTATGCGGCTGAAAAATAGAATAGATTTTTTCTTCGCTTGGAATACTTTCTTCTTCTAAAACACGTCGATTGATTTGATCCATTAATATTGCTGCGTAGTCTTGGAATTGCCTTATTTTTTCAAGCTTATCTTGAAAGCGAGACCATGACTCTGGAGATAATGCCGGGTCTACTTTTTCTTGTAATTGTTGAATGCTATCGTTGGTTTTTTCAAAATATTGATGGGCTATTCTCAAATAGGCCTTGTGAGATTTTTTCTTTTTCTCTTGCGCATTTGCCTGTCGTGAGCGATTGCTTCTTTGCGCTTTTCTCCAGTGAGATTTTAAACGTAGAATATTGTAAGATGCTTGCCTCCAACCCTCTACCCCATTGGTTTGGCAAAGGCTTGCAATAAGGATGATGGATTTTCTCATGGCATCCCATAACATGCCCGTATCTGTAGGGTATTCAACATGGGTTTCGACAACAAAAGAATCGCAACGACCTTTTAATTCATTATCCTCTTTTTTTTTAACAAGAGCGTGTCCTGCTTTTACAATAATGGCGTTAATTTCCTGAAGCATTTCTTCTGTGAGTAAAACAACATTATCTCTTAAAGTTTGCAAGCCATATAAGTGTTCATCTCGCCAATCTCCATGACCTAACATCGCGCGAATTGTTTTATGCTCATTCGCCAAATCATGTAGGCGATCATAATCGCAGTTCAAGCCTAAACGTAAAGTCCCGAGAACTAACAACACCCATAGATCCATACCGGGGCGGCCATTGTCAAAATTGATATCACCGCTGATATGATTTTGAAGCACCTCAAACACAGCCTGTCGAGTCGTCGAGCAAGTATAGATAAACTGTAGGCCACGAAGAATTTGAGGGATGTCATCTCGTGAGCGAGGATTAAATTTGATCTCCTCTATCGGTATTGCACCTAATTCAAGCTGGGGATTAAATGATCGTTGCATGAGAAGCTCTTTTTGCCGAAGTTTGAGGGGAAGAATATCGTAAAACCTATAAAACAAGCGGTATTTTAACATTGCTCCCATTCGGCGACTATATCTTCAGGTTCTTTTCTCTCTTTAGAGTATTATTTTTTAAGGATTTTTTTACTTTTCGTGCTGGCACTACTTAAGTTTATCAGCCCCTTGAAAGTGTTGTTAATCCTTGGTTAATTAACATTATGGAGGGTTTATGTTTACGTCTAATCTCTGTAGAAAGAATGCAATTATTTTCATCGTCTCATTACTATCTCTGGCTATTGTAGGATGCTCGAACCCGTTCAGGGCGACTGATCAAGCAGTCGTTATCAATACAGGGGTGAGCACTACAATTTTTACCAAAGTGTTTGATGGGGCTTTCGGGCAGGAGGCCGACTATGGTCAAGTGACCTTCAACGTTACTGCTACACCGAGTTTCGGGACTTTAATAGGGACATTACCTAATGTGGTTTATGTACCCAATGTAGATTTTCTGGCAGGTAGCGACAGTTTCACTTATACGGCTTCGAAGGGTTCTCTATCGAGTGATGCCACGGTCTACATCACTATGACAGATCGTTATGTCTCCCACCTGGAGATTGATAATTCCTATGTGTTTAGTGGCCAGGCGGTGGGGAATCACGCCTATCTTGCTGCTGGTCTGGGTGGTCTGCAAATTGTGGATTTCCTCAATCAAGTAGCGCCAACAGTGATCGGGAGTTATGACCCCGTTGAAAGTATAATTTCAACCATTACCGAATTAGCGGTATCTAATAATGTTGCTTATCTTGTTGATATAGCTTCGGGGATAATATCTGTTGATGTCACGGTTCCACAAAGTCCCGTGTTTATGAATAATTTTGATGGAAATATAAGAGGCGGGAGTGTGGCGGTTCTCGAAGATGGAGGCAGTACCTATGTCTATTCCGCAAGTACTGGTGAAGGGCTTTATGTGCTAGACGGCTCTCTAACCGAGTTAGCCCACTTTCCCAATATCAAAGGTGGGGGTATACATATAATGGGTGAAACAGCATATATAAATGGCCTCGGAGGGATAACGAAGTTGGATCTAAATATTGCGGATCGTACCAATCCCCTGGTATTGGGCACTACTGAAAATGATCCTGGCTATGAAGTGGGTTCAATTAGTGATTTGATTCCCCTGGACGAAAATCGGGTTTATTTCACCGGTAATGTATTTGACGCCGGCTATACAGTTTTCACTAGTTTTGGATTAATGGATCTTACGGATATAAATACCGTCACTATCAGCCAGCAAGCGAGTGCTGTTAACTCAGGGTTTAGCGTCGCTATTTCTAAAAATACGGGTTCGGGAGACGCCTATGCGTTTGTTTTAGACCGTCTTGTTGCGGCAGAAACTGGCGGTAATATACCTACTATAAAAGTGATGGACGTGACTGACACTGTATCGACTGGCGTAGGCTGGCCTGTGACTGAACAAATTATCACACCAGGTATTCAACCCCTTGCGCCCCCTAGCCTTGCTGGACATGGCGGTCCTTGGCAGTCTTTTGCAACGGATAATGGCTTAATCATTGTGGGAGATGGTTTTAGAGGCATCACCATTTTCGATGGCAATTAGGTCTCGCTTGGTTGATATCAAATAATACATGCGCTGAGCTCAATTGGACGAAGGTTCACTCCGCGCCTTAGGTCACCTGTTCAGCCACCCCCCCCTTTTTTATCTCGCTCCTGCTTTTCTATGCCACGTCCTATCTTTACACGGGTGTCTTGCTTAACTGAAAAGTAAGGGCAGCCCTATGGTGGGATCGGGTTTGGCGCTGCACTCATTGTATTTTATAGTAATGATCTTGAGGCAACTCTAGAAAAAGTGAAAAAGGCGAAGGGTGCTATTGTGAAACCAATTTTCCCATTTCGAGGAGGTAGACGGTTTCACTTTATGGATCCTAGTGAGAATGAATTTGCCGTGTGGTCAGATATTTAAACCGTATTGAAAAACCTTAAGGTGACTGTTTGAGTAGGCTAACACTAATGCCAGTAAACCTGCTACTTTAAGAGTATATGATGTGTAACCGATTTGGTCACTTGCAATGAAAAAACAACAAGATACCCGTAATGTTCGCCGCGAGTACGTTCAAGGTCAGCTCGCTAAGAAAAACCTTGATCAAGATCCTATCCGGCAATTTGGCCATTGGATGAATGACGCAGTTGAGGCTAAAATAAAAGATCCCACTTGCATGACCCTCGCGACTTGCGGAGAAGATGGCATGCCCTCGGCTCGAATTGTTTTGCTTAAACATCATGATAAATCGGGATTCTGTTGGTATACCCATTACCAAAGCGCCAAAGGTATTCAGATACAGGATAATCCCAAAGCCAGCCTTCTGTTTTATTGGCATGATCTGGATCGCCAAGTACGTGTGAGTGGTTTGGTGGAGAAGCTACCGGTTGAAATCTCGGATCGCTATTTCGATACACGACCTAAAGAGAGCAGGATTAGCGCAATAGTATCCCCACAATCAAAACCGATTGAATCCAGGGAAGCGTTACTCCAGCAGGTAGAGCAACAAACTTTGATCTCTGAAAACACAGCAATTGTGCGCCCAGAGTTTTGGGGAGGCTATTTGCTTAAACCGAGTGAATTCGAGTTTTGGCAGGGTAGAGAAGATCGACTTCATGACCGGTTCCGCTACCAAAAAGCAGACAATATTTGGAAAATTGAACGGCTCGCTCCATAGCTTAAATAGTCATTTAAAAAAGAGAGAGTTTGCTTCGTTCAATTCATACAATTTTCATCACTCAACTAGGGTAGAGGCCGAAAAAAATGGTTCAAACAGAAATAATCTATCCAGTATTAGCCTTGGTAGCTTGGACCTTTGTTGTCTTATTGATGATCCCTTACCAGCGGATTAAGGCGGTGCGAATAAAACAGGTCAAGGTGTCTGATTTCAAATTAGGTGAATCAGAAAACGTACCAGACAAGGTGAGTATTCCCAATAGAAATTATATGAATCTATTGGAATTGCCGGTTTTATTTTATTTCGTTTGCTTTGCCTTATACCTTTTCTCTGGTACCGATCAACTGGCTCTTGGTTTGGCGTGGATCTATGTGGCGCTGCGGGTAATTCACAGTCTGATTCATTTGACTTACAATAATGTTCTGCATCGGCTTACCTTTTTTGCCGCTAGTAACCTTGTTTTGTCGGTGATTTGGATTCTGTTTTTCCTGGTATTACGCGGCGCACAGGGCGTCTAAAACTGGTCGCTTCGAGGTTTATTCGGTAATTTTCTCTAGCCGTTCTCGCAACTCTTTTTTGGCAATTTTTTCCAATGTAGATCTAGGTAATTCATCTACTACAAAAACGCTTCTTACCACTTTGAAGTCAGGCAAGTTTTGTTGGCAAGCTGCAATTATTTTGTTTTCTATGTCTTCAATGTCGCTTTTCCTGGGTATGACAAATACCACCGGTACCTCGTCGAGCATAAAGTGTTTTTGTCCCACTACCGCACATTCGCCCACTAGTCCTGTTTCCATGATGACGGCCTCAACCTCTGATGCTGCTACGTTTTCAGCGCCGACTTTGAGCATGTCTTTATCCCGGTCGGAGAAATATAATTCGCCATCGTCACCCATACGAACTAGATCGCCTGTATCAAACCATCCATCCTCATCGAAACTATCTGAGGTGGCAGCCTCATTTTTGTAATATTCTTTGAACAGTGAAACACCGCGTGTGCCTCTGATATAAAGCCTTCCCCTTTCACCCGGAAGGATTAGTTCACCTTTTTCATCTCGTACTGCAATATCATAACCTGGGCTGGCGCGTCCGATGGACATATTTGGGCTGGGGTGGTGGCGATCTGTGACAATACCCTGGGTAATGGTTTCCGTCATTCCCCATAGCCCTAGCGTCCTTACGCCGAAAGTTTTTTCCACCGCGTCTAGCTGTACAGCCGTGACCCAAAGATGGTAGGCGTGAGAGTCAGGTATAGTTTGACGGGTAAGGGCTTTAATGCAGAAGGGGATAAGTGAAACCCAAGTACATTGATTTCTGACAGACACTTCCCAGAAACGGGAAGCGGAGAATTTAGGTTGCAGCACAATGGTTCCGCCCACCCACAGTGATGCCAACATGGAATAGGATTGGGCATTAGTGTGGAACAGGGGTAACACGATGAGAGTGGTATCTGTGTGGCGCAAACTGAAATGCATTGCATTCATATGAGCGCCCCAAATGGCGTTCGCATGTGTCCATAAGACTGCTTTCGGGCGCGAGGTTGTACCCGAAGTGAATTGAATCCCGAGATCGGCCATAGGGGCAACTTCTCGTTTTGGATAGGGTTCGGTTTCTGTTAGTAACGCGCTAAAAGGAATATGATTAATGCCATCGGGTGTTTTGGCGGGTTCGCCTGAATCGTTATCGGTGACTGCGAGAAACAATATTTTTGGTGCCGATTCGGCAATGAGTTCGGCGAACTGTGGTTGAGTGACTGCGCACACTACTTCTGCATGATCTGCGAAATAAGTCATGTCGCGAGCAACACTGCGAGTGTTGGTGGATACGGCCACGGCTCCCAGCAGAGCACAGCCAAACCAACTCAGCATGAACTCGGGACTGTTTTCCATGTGGATGAGAACGGCATCCCCAGTTTTGACGCCGCGCTTGGATAGACTGGTGGCTAGTGAGGTGACGGCGTCTGAGAATTCTTTGTAGGTCCAGGTTTTCGATACACCGGAAAATGGCTCCCATATTAAAAAAGGTTTATCCGGTGTTCGCTGTACCCAGCTTTTCAAAAGAGTAGGAATATCGCGTCCTACCTCCATAAATTGCTTTGCTTGATCGATGCTGGATAACAGTGTCATAAGTTTCTCCGGTCAATTAATAGTGGCATGGGTGATATTACTTTTTCTGGTGACAAAGGCAAACTTGTATTTTATGAAGACCTTAACCCGCCGGTTAAAATGTTTCCAATTAAGGGGGGTACAGGGATCTTAAGATACAGAGAAGTATTTCTCAGTTTGCGAATGTTTCTAGTGCTATATTTGTTTGAGATTTGAAGACAGAAATTTCTAGCATTATGTAAGCGTAAAAGTCATTCTTCAATAAAAGTTATTCTACAATAAAAGTCATTCTTCAATAAAAGGAATTAGCTATGAGTCCATTTTTTAAAAGTGCTCTATTCAGTTTAGCTCTCGTTTTTGCGGTCAGCGGCTCTCTCGTTGCAGAAAATCACCATGCTTCAACGCCCAGTTATAAAACCACCGATATAACCCCCAATATTAAAATGCTCCAAGGTAAGGGCGGCAATATTGGAGTCTTAACGGGTAAGCAAGGAATAGTGCTTATCGATGATGATTACGGCATCATGTCGACAGCGTTAACCACGGCACTAGAGCCTTTCGGCGGTGTTAAGGCGTTGAGTTATATTATCAACACTCATTGGCATGGTGATCATACGGGGGGCAATAGTGTAATGGGTCTACAGGCGCGAATTGTAGCGCATGAGAATGTGCGTCGACGCCTACTCACACGCCAAGAAATCAAGCTATTTGGGATGGTCACTGAGC
>JAESQG010000484.1 GCA_016765265.1 Pseudomonadales bacterium
GCGCCCAGCACCGGTAAAAATCACGCAACGTGTTTCGTCTTCATTGTAAATGTGAGCACAGACATGTTCGATTTCATCGCGCAGTGTTTTGTTGAGCGCATTCAGCTTGTCTGGACGGTTAAAGGTGACCGTTGCGATATTTTGATCGACTTTAAAAATCAGTGTTTCATATTCCATTACGAGAACTCCTTTGTAAGCTTGATCCAAGTTATCACAATGAATCTGCGATGTGCAGTCCCAGATAGTCCTTTTGAATGAGGGGTGTATAGAATAATGTTGGTGTTTGTACTGTCTCTGATTTGAAATAGTTTGTAAGGGGAAGAGATGCAGAAATCATTGTCGTTGTTAGATAAGTAGAGAAAGGCTTTTTGCGTAGTGGCTATTATAAAAAGAAAAACTACCAAGGTTTAGGGTGTTTACGAGAAGTGTGAAGTACGCGGAGTATCTCTATACGTTGAAGGCGGGGACGGACGCGATAAGGTACGATGTACGGATTATTAGGAATGACTAGCTCATGCGTGCCAGACACTCGACCTGCATGACCCATACCTGGGTTATCAGCGAGTAATAAAACGGTATTGTGGATGTGTTGCACAACTTGTCTTGCTGCTATTGGATTATCCTTGGCAATGAACTCGGCTTGATCATCTAAATTGCGTAGTGCCTTCTTAAGCCATTTAATCTCCACTATTGCCCCACTTAGCAAAAACCACATTTACTTCACTGTCGCTGGCAAGGTCGCCCGCATCGGCTTCTTTAATCGCTTCCTTAATCTCTTGAACTTGCCATTCGTTCAGTTCAACGAACTCTCGAATTGCTTCAGCAGCTAGAAAGGATTTACTGCGGTGAGTGGCCTCTGCTAATTGGTCTAGGCGGGATTTAAGGTCGGGTTCTAAGCGAATTGTCATAGTGGCTGATTGTGGCATGATCGTATTGTCCTATTTTGTGCCCATATGTACACATCCTAGCACAACGGCCAATTGGAATCATGGATGACAATAAAGCCCCTTTAATATGAGTATGTTATGGGGTAAGCCTTTTTCAAGGGCAAAAATCCATAAAATTTAATAAATACAATAATATACAGTGATAGTGACAATAATTGCTTGATGGATTATAGTTAAGGTTCTTAGAGAATCTTGGAGAATCTCATGACATTAAAAGCAACCTCAGTCAGACTAGACGAGGAAACGCTAAAGCGTGTGGGACAGATGGCCGAAGCAATGGACCGGCCAAGGGCATGGTTGATGGCGCAAGCGATCAAGCAATTTGTAGAGCGAGAAGAATGGTTTATGCGTGAAGTAGAGAAGGGTATTCAAGCGGCAGATGAAGGGCGTTTAGTGGATCATTCTGAAGTGAAATCTAAATGGGAGGCCAAACGTGCAGCTAAATTGGACTGACTTGGCTGTCGCCGATCTTGATTATGTTGAAGAATATATTAGTAAAGAAAATGATCCCGTAGTTGCGATCGATGTTGTCCTTAATGCGATTAATAGCACTGAATTGATTTTACCGAATCACCCCCTAGCTGGTCGTTTGGGACGTTTGAAAGACACGAGAGAATTAGTGATTGATGGTGTTCCATTTATCGTTATCTATCGCGTTGAAGAATCTTTACAGCAATTGCAAGTGTTAAGAGTTATACATGATTCTCAACAGTGGCCGGGAGTGAATGGGTGACGTGGAATTCTTAAATAGGGGGGCAAGTATCACAATGACTTATTTTCGTGGTGAGCCTAGTGCCTTATGGAGCAGTTTTTGTTATGCACTGAGGGTCTACTGATAGTTACTATTTAGACTTAAATGGTGCTTCAGCAGAGTTTGATCGCTCAATCTTAAGGTGTCGCGTATTTGGTGTTTCAAGACCAGGCCACTATCTGTGGCTCGAAGCATCAACCCCGTTCACGAAATAACGCTAAAGGATTCTTGCCAAAATTAAAAAATTCTCTGAAACTCTTAAGGAGCGTTATGAAGCCCTTCCCTCTCTGCAAGAGTGAAGGGCTTATTGCTTTTATACCTACGACATCTACAAGGTATTGGGGTCAATCAGAGCGTGAGTGCCTCTGTCAAAAATGTCCCACTCCGCCTTGGTAGAGGTACAGTCAAAGAGATGTAAGTCGCCTTCAGAGGCACCGTCCCGTAGGCAGTCGCTGTCGTTGGTCGGTGATATTTGGTATTTCGCTCCGTCTGGGGTAAATACCCACTGCTGGCTTCCACTTCCACTATTACAAGCTGCCATATCGATACTTGTGCCACCACCCGCAGCTATGCACCTACCGGCGATTGATTGAGACTCGATAAGATAGCTGCCACTAGTTCCAATTTCCGTGATAGAAAAGGCTTGGCTATCGGGTGTGTCGGGTACACAAGCGGCGACATTCACGTTAGAACTGCTGACGGTTTCAGGGCATCTGTCAGTACGTAGATTATAAAGATAATATCCAGTTCCGGGGGTTTCACAGGCATTGCCTATACCGTCATTGTTATTGTCCTCTTGTCCTTCATTGTCAACACCAGGGCAATTGTCTACATCGTCCATCAATGTATCACCATCAGAATTTTCGCAGGCATCACCTACGCCGTTTGTATTCCAATCCTCTTGTAATGTATTGGGCGTCGATACGCAATTGTCGATATCGTCCATCACTAAATCGGAATCCGAATCTTCGCACGCGTCACCTATACCATTGGTATTCCAGTCTTCTTGGCCGGCATTCGCAACACTGGGGCAATTGTCTTCGGCATCAGGTATTCCATCCGCATCCCCATCTGGAGCGATACCACAATCCAAGTAGAAGTTGGCACCGCGATATTCGACAGTAGGGGGAACAATATCACCGGGCTCTAGTGGCTCACCTGGCCATCCAAATGCGAGGTTTACTATTCTTAAAACTGCAGACCCGTATTCTTCAACTTCACAACTGAGAGCAATTGCACCCGTGTAGAGTTGGGTAGTGCCACTTAAACAGGAAGCCAGATCATAGAACGGGACAGTGCCATCTGTGGTGTAACAAGTGGGTGTTTCCTGCAGTTCACTTAATCCCACTGCGCCGGAAGTGTCTCCAAAATTGGTTTCAGGTGTAGGGTTTAGAAAAATTTCTTCCGTAGCGGGAGGGGGTACCCATTCACAGGCTGTCGTTAAAATGGCGATCATTGCCAACGCAAACAGCTGGAGAGCGTTGGCTAACTTTTTAGGGCTAGCGGGTAAGTTTTGCATGATTGGTCTCTTTGCTAATAGGTTGTTTTTATTGGGATAGCTATATTGAGACAGCTATAAAAGTTTATTTTTGTAGTTGTTTTTAGTTGTTTGTAGGGACTTCAATCTCACCGCATATACGCTTTTCTACCAACGGTGAGCTGCCATACTAAATGGCTTCTTGCCAGTTAACAAGAGCGTTAGTCGCGTGAATAATCTGATTTTTGTAAGCGTTACAGAATTTAAACAATTGACCTCCTTTCTATTATCTTTGATCCTCAGCACCAAGGACTAAAGCATTGAAATCTGGAGAAAATGGTTGCATATAGTATTGAAAAATAATTGCATATTGTTGTGCCGCTAACCCAGAAAAAAAGAAGGCCAGCGAAAGCTGGCCCAAATGGAAAGTGTTATCCGAATTGAGTAATACTTAAATCCCAGCGTAGTTTTGCTCGTTAACTTGAATGTGCATGCGATCCAATTCCGAATATTGTCCATCCTGCTCAACGTAAATAGGTATTTCCCAATTCCCGGGCCGTGATAGTTTTACTTTTTTCCACGTCCGGTGGCGTATCGATCCACTCACTTTTAGAGTGCTGGCATCTCGCGTTATACCATTGTGATTGTAATGCAATAGCAGTTCTGCCGAGCTGCCTTTGGGGACAAGGTAATTCATCCAGACATATAGAGGTTTGTTTAGTTCAATATTGTTTACATCAAGTTCATCGATACATTGGTTTTTAAGTTCACCTCGATCACCCACGTCACCACATAACTTGTACTCAGCTAAAATGGGTCTTGCATTGTCACCATAATAATAATTCACCACAGTGTTTATTGATGGCTGGCTGGGAGTCGCCAACTCGTCGGGAAAAGACAACTCATGGTAAGAAGATGCCTCAGAGGTGGTGGTAGTTTCGTCTGGAAGTAAGA
>JAESQG010000485.1 GCA_016765265.1 Pseudomonadales bacterium
CCTCTTATTTTACAAACTGAAGTAGCAGAGTGCGGTCTAGCTTGTTTGGCCATGGTTGCTTCGTACTATGGCTATAAGGTGGATCTCAACACCCTTCGTCGTCGTTTTTCGATTTCACTTAAGGGCACTAAACTCAGCGAAATCATGAAGCTTGGCGATCAAATGGAGCTTTCCAGTCGTCCTGTGCGCGTCAGCCTTAAAGACATTGCTAATCTTCAAACACCCGCCATTCTACATTGGGATATGAGCCACTTTGTGGTATTAAAAAAAGTAAAAGGCAATCGTATTGTTATACACGATCCTGCCATTGGGGAGCGCTCTTATGATTTTGACGAAGCCAGCAAGCATTTTACCGGTGTTGCATTAGAGCTTACCCCTACCTATAAATTTGAACGCAAGAAAGAAACTAAAACTTTGAAGTTGTTTGAACTGTGGACTAATATTCGCGGCCTCAACGGAACTCTGTTGCAGTTACTTGTGCTGTCGAGCATCCTTCAATTAGCAGCACTCGCAAGCCCATTTTATCTACAAATCATTATTGATGAGGTCATTGTCAGCTACGACAAACAACTTCTGTCCACTCTCGCGTTCGGGTTTACCTTAGTGCTAGTGATAAATGTGCTGCTCTCCGCTTTCAGATCATACGTGATCATGTATATTTCAAGCAATTTAAGCCTACAGATGGGGTATAACTTATTTCAACATATGATGAAGCTACCCCTAGAATATTTTCAAAAAAGACATATCGGAGATGTAGTATCAAGATTCAGTTCTCAAGAATCAATCAAAGAGTTTTTGACTCAAGGCGTGGTGAGTTCTGTAGTGGATTCATTTATGGCTGTCACCACATTAATCATGATGTTTGTCCTGGCGCCACAATTAACAATAGTCGTACTGGCAGCACTGGCCATTTACGTCTTTGCCAGGATAGCTTTATACAAGCCCTTTAAAACCAAAACTGAAGAGTCTGTGGTCGCATCGGCAAAATCGGATTCCAACTTTATGGAATCCGTTCGCGGTATGCAAAGTATTAAATTATTTGGCGGTGAAAGACATCGACAAAACCAATGGGTACAACGATATGCTGAGGTTATTAATACAGATATCCGTATAAGAAGAATCAAGATTACTTACGAGGCTTTTAACTCTAGTATTTTTGGTATAGAAAATATTTTAGTTATCTTTCTCGGTGCTCAATTGGTGCTGGGCAATGAACTCACTATCGGCATGATGATGGCTTTTATGACCTATAAACTTCAATTCTCTAATAGGGCCGCTGATTTGGTGGAGCAATGGATTAACTTCAAAATGCTGGATATCCACCTCGACCGCTTGTCAGACATCGCCATGACAGATCCTGATAAAGACAGTCAAGGAAATATGCAAGATGTACCACGGTTTCAGGGTCAAATCGAACTTCGCAATATTAGTTATCAGTATTCTCCCAGCGAACCGTTTTTGTATCGCAATTTGAATTTGACTGTCACTCCAGGAGAGTCCGTTGCCCTAATCGGTGGCTCGGGATCGGGTAAAACCACCTTAATGAAAATCATGTTGGGTTTAATTGAACCAACAGAGGGGGAAGTGCTTATCGACGGAAAAAATATTCGAGATATTGGCCTTGATAACTATCGTAAACAGGTTGCCGCAGTGATGCAGGATGACCAATTATTATCGGGCACCATCTCCGATAACGTTTGTTTTTTCGACACCACACCGAAACCCGATACTATTCGAAAGTGTGCCGAGCTTGCGGCCATCGATAGGGATATTGAAAAAATGCCTATGAACTATAACAGCCTAGTGGGCGACATGGGCACTACCTTATCGGGCGGGCAAAAGCAGCGCGTGATGCTAGCAAGAGCCTTGTATCGTGAGCCAAGATGTTTGTTTCTTGACGAGGCAACCAGTCATTTGGACACCCGCTTGGAGGGTATAGTCAATAATAATTTACGCCAATTTAATATGACAACAGTTATGATCGCTCACCGACCCGACACCATCCGCTGGGCAGATCGTGTCGTGATGTTGGAAGAAGGTCAATTACAGGAAGTATTTGTCGATAAAGCTCAGCCGGTAGTTCAAAGCAACTTTGCTCATCAATAACGCACTTCCGATCGCCGCATCGTGTCAGTACGTTGTCGGCAGCCGACTGAGAAAAGTATTGATAAATGATTGATAATCAATACTTTTATTTTTTGAACATATTTCTTAACGTGATGGAAGTACAAAGGGGGACAGTCTCTAAAAAACCTATAGAAATACACTTAACATATGCTAACTTAGACATTCGTCTAGAATAACAATAAGAATCAAATTGGACCCTGTATGACAACATATATAAGCCCAGCCTCTTCAAATGGGACGATAATTAGTCGTTTAATCTGCTTTGCTGAGCAAGATCCAGCCGATATTGCCTACACCTTTTTAGCCAATGGCGATGAGGTATCTGAACAGCTCTCCTATGGCCAACTATTGCAGCAAGCCCGCGCCATTGCCAGTCATCTGCATAATGAAATGAGCATCCAAAAAGGCGATCGAGTAGTTTTGCTTTTTTGTCCAGGACTTGATTTTGTCCGCGCCCTCTATGGATGTTTGTTTGCAGGCGTCATTGCCTTGCCGGTGAACCCTCCTTCTAGCGTATCCCAGTCTTGGCGAAACTTTTTAAGTATTGCGGAGAATGCCTCAGCGACATTGATTTTAACGGATGCCACCAAAGAAAAATTCTTGCAGCGACAGAATCAAGCATTTTCAGAAGAGCCTGATGCCAGGCGCGTCGATATCGCGCACATTAATATGAACATCGCTCATGATCACCCTCCTGCTGATGTTGATGCTAAGGATGTCGCCTTACTGCAATATACCTCTGGTACCACTTCTTTACCGAAGGGCGTAGTGGTCACACACGAAAACATAATGCATAACTTGAAGAGAATCAGTGAGCAGGTTTATCAAGGCAATAAGGTAACGGTTTCATGGTTGCCCATCTATCACGATATGGGACTTTTTGGCGGAGTGTTAGAAGCACTCTATTCCCACGGCCATTGCATCCTAATGCCCCCATCCAGTTTTTTAGCCAAACCCATTCGATGGTTGAAGGCTATTACAAAATTCCAGGCAGCCGTTAGCGGTGGGCCTAATTTCGCATTCGATTTGTGTGCTGATGCCATTAGCGATGAAGCATTAGCGGAGATCGACTTAAGCTGTTGGAAAATTGCCGCATCGGGCGCAGAGCCTGTACTAGGGCCTACGTTACGCAGGTTTGGTGCGAAGTTCTTTAAATCTGGGTTTAACCCAAAAGGTTTTGTTCCTTGTTATGGACTGGCGGAATCAACACTATTGGCCTGCGCCAATAAAGTGGATAAAAACGCCCCACCTACTTTGCTGTCAGTGAACAAAGATGCGCTAGCAAATCGAGTTATACAGATTGAGTCAGACGGCGCGTTAGCCAAGGAGTTTGTCAGCTGTGGTCAGCCTGATGTAGATGACGTGGTCATTGTGGATACTGACACCTTGCGATTAAAAATTGAAGATCACGTGGGCGAGATTTGGATTCGTGGCGCAAGTGTTGCTACTGGGTATTGGAATAATATCGAACTAAGTAATGGCGTATTTAATCAATCTGTTCGAGGACAGGACGGCTATTATCGAACGGGCGATTTGGGTTTTTTACATAAAGGTGAAATCTATATATCGGGTCGAATAAAAGAACTGATTATTATTCGAGGGAAAAATCATTATCCCGGCGATATAGAACATTCGATACAGGGGGCCAGTAATGATCTGATGCTGGATTGTGGTTCTGTTTTTAGTATTATTGTGGACGGAATGGAACGCCTGGTAGCTTTACAAGAAGTGAAACAAGCAGCGCTAAAAAACCTCGACGTTAGCAAAGTCTTGGAATCGATGCAGCAAGCGGTTATCCAGCATCACGAAATTAAGCTCGACGGTGTGGTGTTATTAAAGCCGGGAAGAGTATTTAAAACCTCGAGCGGAAAGATTCGCCGTTCCGCTTGTCGAGACAGCTACCTCGCCGGTGAGTTTAGCTCTGAAGCCTTGGGCCAATGGCTGTCCAATCTACTGGAACCGTTTATTAAAGACGGTGGTCGTACACCCTCAAAGAATGGAGTACGCCATGAGCCACAACACATTATCGAAGATTTTTCCGAGCTGCTTAACAATGTAGATAAAACAGATATTAACGCGATTGTGAGGTTTCTCACAGGGAAGCTTTCTACGGTTTTAAATAAAGAGGCATCGACAATTAATCCAGACATTGAATATAATTTGTTGGGCTTGGATTCCGTTGAAGCAGTGGAGCTAATGGGTGATATAGCTGATGCCCTGGACATCGATGAGGATGATGATCTTTGGGACAGTGAATCCCTAACAGATATCGCCGTAAGTATTCGCAGTAAATTCAATTAAGCAGGCTACACCGAAATATTACTAGCTCCAGCTGATCCTTCCTCATTTTTGGCTACAGGTTTAACTCCCTTGGCCTGCAAGCTCTTGGTGAAGTGTGAACGATACATCAGCACCTAATCGATGCAGTATTTGATGTAGACCTTGGATAGCCCTCATAAAATATATAGTGTCTTCGCTCATAGATTCAATGAAAGGGAAAACATTTTTAAACAAACCCATGCCTATTGCCCAGTGTCCCGGACTAGTTTCACTGCTCGAATAGTGAATGGTTTTTTCTCTTGCCAGCAAACTGTTCCATTGCACCCATGAACCCAACACCTCACTAAATTCGGAATCATCGAAAGGTCGACTGAAGGTAACCCCCGATGATATATAGGCGCTAGCCAGGAAAGAGGGCTATGTAAATTCTTCTGATTCTTTGCTAGTAAATATTTTTTTTATCGTGTCGAGGTCATTTTTATTAATAGCTTTGGTACAGCCAAAATCAATAAGCCCTAATTTTCCATCTTCTCGAAATAGATAGTTGCCTATATTCGGATCCGCCTGCAAGGTTGATTTCAGATAAAGTGATTCTTCATAAAAATCAACTAACAGTTGGCCATAGTGATTCTTCATTTCTTGATCAGGATTTTTAGATAACCAAACATCTAAATGAACGCCTTCGATCATGGAAGTCGTGATAATTTTATCGTTGGAAAGCTCTGGATAAACCCGCGGAATAACGTATTTACTGCTTGAACTATTGCTGTAGAACCAATCTGTATTTTTAGCTTCAATTTTA
>JAESQG010000486.1 GCA_016765265.1 Pseudomonadales bacterium
GTTTAATTATTTATTCCGATGGCTCTGTGCTTGAGGGCTTATGGAATGGCGGAAAATTTTCAGGTAGAGGAACTTTCACCACAAAAAAATACAAATATACTGGTGTTATCAGAAATGGTAGACCCCACGGTGTCGGTAGCTGTAAACAAGGGACCAAAAAAATTACTTGTGAATTTAAAAATGGAAAACGAGTTTTAGCAGCAGTTGCTGTAGCCCCAAAGGTAGTAGCACCCAAGCCAGCGAAAGCGGTATCTAAGCCAGCGGCACCCAAAGTACCAGTAGTACCAAGTTTGGCTGCAGTAGCCCCTATTGCCGTATCAAAGCCAGTATCAGTACCAGTATCAGTGCCAAAGCAGCAGGCGGTAGCCACTGTAGAACAAAAACCAGTAGTAAGCCCTAAGCCAGCGGTATCCAAGGAAGCGGTAGCAAAATCGGCAACGCCCAATACGGAAAAACAAAATGCTCTCGCTACGCCTCATTTTCAGTTTAAACACAATTGGTATGTTGGCGGCAAATATCAAATACCCACCAGTAGCGGGTACGCCAAAGATGTACGTCGTGACGGCGATTTGCGTATTCGAACTGAAAATGAAAAGTTTATACTTACACTCACGATCGGCGAGTATGAAGGCCCAGGGGAATACCCCTTGCGCTATTTTGCTGGAGTAGTGTCTGAAAAAGGAGTCGCTTCTTATGCCACCTCTTCGGATAAAGTAGGTAAAGTAAGGATTACAAAGGATGATGGGAAAACCATTTCCGGGGTTTTCGAAATGACTCTTTTTAGAAACGGAAATGCAAATGGAGGTGATCCAAAAATTGTTAATAATGGCAGTTTCACGGTAATGGAAACTCCCTAATCTGAAGAGTAGAGATTTTTCAAGGCCGATGATTGCTGAGCTTGCTTGATAGGCCTCTTGTTTAATTTATCTACCGCTTTTGCTAGTTGGTCTCCCTGCCATGGGGATTCCGGATCACGATATAAAATATGCTGTAAGTTATCGATGGCTTTTACCAGATCACTACTTTGCCCTAAACGTTCTTGGATTAGATGACAAAGCTCTCCGAGCGAAATAATTTTTAAGTTGAAGTAAATACCCCCCCATTCTATTAATGAGTATTTAGCATCCTCTGGATCGCCTTTATGGCATGCTTTGGTTATGTTGTTAATAAGCATTGTGGGGTTTTTCGGTTGATTTTTAAAAGTCACTTTTCTTTTTCTGGGATGGGTTGATAGCTTTTTCCAAAAGTATAGTGCTAGCCCAGTGGTGGTTACCCAAAAGACTACCATAATGATCGCTATCGCTTTCCAAATTGGGGAAACGCCATTGGGGGAGGTATTGTCTTGCTGAGGTGTAGCGAGAAGGTTTGCAGTGGGTGTGTCGAGGGCGGATATTTTGGCGTGTTCGGGAGAAGCAGCAACGGTAATGATTCTTTCAGGAATAGATGCAATTTCCATTCTATTTTCTTTGGTATTCCACCAATAGGTTTTTATTTCGGGCAGTCGAAATTCTCCAGGTTTCGTTGGCACTATAGCGATTGACTCCGCTCTGGTTGTTTGGATACCGTAATTGCGATCTGTATTGTCTTCTGACTGCGCTTGATCAGGGTATATTTTAAAGAACTTGGATGAAATAGCGGAATGGCTAGGTAGGTTCGCTGCTATTTGTTGGAGCGCATGGAGTGTAATGGTTCTGGTGATAGGTTCGCCCACCTTAAATTGAGGAGGGTTTGAACTCCAGGATTCTGTGATTTCAACCTGTTCCGCAGGTAGCCACTGGTCTCTGGGGTAGTGAGACGGTATCTCTTTCACGTTAATGGAAATGGGTAGAGATTTTTCAGAGATGCGAGTGGTATTCCTGTTGAGGAAAAAGCTAGTACGACCGGCGATCCTAGAGCCTTCTAGTTTATAGGAGTCAATGACTAGCTCCCCTGTCTGCTGTGGAAATATGGCATAGGTCCATTCTTTTACCCGGTATCGAACGCCGGCGATATTGGTTCGGTATTCTTTCTTATCTCCCAGAGACTCCTTAATAGCGGTATTGAATATGGGGTCAATAATTTTCCCCTCTATTTCTGTACTGTGAAAAACTCTTACTATTAGAATAATCTGTTCTTGAAAATACACATCACGCTTATCGACTTCGCTATGAATAAAAACGGGTTTGTCAGCATTGATACGGTTATCTTCAATAGTAGTTTTTATGACATTTATGGCGATGGGGGTGGTTTTTTGATTGCTAACAATCATGGATGGAATATTAATAGTCCCTGAATGTCGAGGAGCGATTTCTAGGGTCCAGCGGGTCGAGGTGCTTTTTATACCATCGGTAGTGGAGGTGTATTGGGTTGTCTTTGGCCCGAGCAATATTTTGAAATGCTCGTTTAATTCCCGGGTACCGGGAGTATCGCTGGTCCTCTTATTAAGTTCAATTGTGAGTTTGATCATCTCACCTATGCGTACTTCGTTGCGATCTACATAGGCTCTCAATGTGGCCCCATGGGACGTTGTGGTAAAAGCCCATAGCAATAACAAGAGTGGCAAGGCACAAAATCGCGGAAATAAAACAGTGTTAATATTCATGAGTTTCTCACCAAGAGTCTCCTAGCGAAATATTTTCTAATTCTTGTGTTTTTGCCTGGAGAGCAAACTTGCGGCGCAATAGACCGCCGGGATCTTCATCTACCCGTCGAAGCCACTGACTTAAGGCTTCTTGATCTTTTGCGGTTAATCGTTGAGGCTTGGTTTTTTCAGCGAGTTGTGTTTCTTTTTTCTGGTGAGTAGATTGATCTGATTTATTCTTGTCGGCTTCGTTTTCAGCAGTATCTGTATTTGGCTTTTGAGAATGTTGATTATTCTTACGGTTCTGTGGTGTGGGTCGTTCTTGTTTGTTATCTTCTTTCTCTAATAGTTTCTCTAATAGTTTTTCCAATAGTGCCTTATTAAACTGAGCGTCTAAATTTTTCGGATCGAGTTTAATGGCTTGCTGGTACGCATCTACCGCATTTTTGTATTGTCCCATCTGAGCCAGAGAATTACCTCTATTATAATAGGAGTCCGATACGCTAAGCCTTGCCTCCGTTGCAAAAGATTGGTTATTTGTGGGGGCCTTGTTTATGGGATTGTCGTTAGTGAGATCATCGTTTGTGTTGTTCTTGTTTTCAGGGTTCTTGTTTTCAGGGTTAGTGTTTTCAAGGTTAGTCTTTTCACGGTTAGCATTTGCAAGATACAAAAAACTGTTTTGCGCCTCATCATATTGACCTGATTTATACTGGGCGCTGGCTTTCCAAGATTGAGAACGAAACAGGTCCGCCGCTTTAATGTTTTGATTATCCTTCATGGCCTCATATCCTTGCTGATCTCTTGTTTTCCAGAGATCATCCCAAAGGCCCGCTTGAGAGGGTTTGGGAACTGCAAAAAGAAAAGTAAGCAGCATGCAACTGAGCCACCCTCGCCTAAAAGCTAGGGCTGCCAAAGGTAGTATAAAAACAATAATCCAGTATCCGTCTTCCTGCCAGACATCAAATTGACGGGTAGTTTTTTTTGTTTCACTTAACAAGAGAGTTTTATTCAGTAAATAATCGATGTCTGAATCATCAGCGCTGATTTCCGTGTAGCGTCCCCCTAGTTCTTTAGCCATATTGAGCAGCGCATCTCGGTTGAGTTTTGGTATCACGATGGCGCCGGATTCATCTTTTAAATAATATCCCGCTGATAGCGGGATGGGAGCGCCATCTTTAGTGCCTATTCCCAGAACCGATAAGCTCACCTTACGATTACTGATCAGTGTGGTGATTCGGTTAACGTCAATTTCTTTGATGCCATCTGTGAGTAGTATTATCTCAGCTTCGTCGTGCCCACCTCGTTCTAGCATGGCGACGGCTGCTTCTACCGCTGCACTAGGGTTGCTACCGGGAACGGGCATAATATTAGGATCAAGTGTAGGGATAATCGCATCAATAGTTTTAATGTCATCCGTTAGTGGAATAACCACATGGGCATCACCAGCGTAGACTATGAGACTAGTAACGCCTTCATCTCTATGGGACAGAATGTCAGATAATTTATATTTAGCCCTTGTTATTCGGTTAGGGGGCAAGTCAATCGCATTCATCGATTGTGACAGGTCTAACAAAATGATTTGCACGTCAACGCGTTGTTCCACTGCTTGAGGAAGTTGGCGCCATACCGGTCCTGACAAGGCGATGACGGATAACGCCCAGGTGATACTAATAAGAATGACTGGAAGTCTATTAGACTGGTGATTTTTTCCTGAGAGAAGATAA
>JAESQG010000487.1 GCA_016765265.1 Pseudomonadales bacterium
CCAACCGTCTTTAGTTTGAAAACAATCAGCAGGACCCGCTGACTGAGCTCGATTACCTGATGCCACCCTGTTAGGACTAACGTGAGCTTGTTCAGTGATAGTGCCACTACCGAGGGTAATGGCTGAGCTTAGTAAGGATGTTTCGACATGCTGTCCTTTACCACCATTTTTCACCTCATACAGAGCGGCCATAGTGGTAAATGCGCTTAGGCTCGCGGTAGCGTAATCAACATAAGCCACTGAAGCCTTCATGGGACTATCTGGGTCTCCGGTCATATGCATTGATCCTGCCATCGCTTGAGCAACGCCATCAAACCCGACTTTTTTGCTGTAAGGTCCACCTTCTCCAAATGCCGTAGTGGTGGTCAAAATAATATTTTCCTTTATGGCTTTTAGGGTTTGGTAATCTAAGCCAATTTTTTCAAGCACTGGGGTGGGTAAATTAGCGATAACAACATCAGCTGAGAGGACTAGACGAGCAATAATATCCGCCGACTCCTTAGCCCCTAAGTTCAGCGTCATGCCTTTTTTATTGCGCCCCATCTGCATCATCACAACGCCCCCTTCCTCGGAACCGATGGGTAAAAGATATCGGTCCTCGCCACCAGCGGGTTGTTCAATACGGATCACTTCCGCTCCCAAGTCACCTAATAGAGCGGCGCAAAAAGGGCCCGCGAGATAGCGACCAAAATCTAATACCCTGATTCCTGATAACACTCCTGTCATGACACAACTCCCTCTGTTATTGCTATCTAATGATAACCGCCGACTGTATTCATAACGGCGGTACTATTATTAAGGACTGTATTTAAGGGGTTAAACCGGGTCGGACGGCGCCTTTCAAAGACTCGCAATTATCAGCCCAGTCGTATCCCTCCAATATATGCTTGGTTCTTCGCTCGATTAAATTACGTAGGCTAGGATCAGTAAAGATGTAGGGCTGATCATCGAGTATTGCCTCCAACACCAGCTTGCCCACCACATCGGGATCAAGACCACCTGACAGCATATCCGCACTTTTATCTTTAGCATTAGGTTTAACAGGTCCGCCGTAGTTCTCTGCTCGATTTCGACCGGAGGAGCTAAGATTGGTAGCAACAATTCCAGGACACAACACAGAAATGCCCAAATTATCTTTGGCGTGTTCTGCCATCATAGTTTCAGATATACCCACCACGGCAAACTTGCTCGCATTATAGGGACCTGAGCCACGCACACCATACATGCCTGCCATGGATGCAGTGTTAACCACATGGCCGCCTTCGCCATGGGAGCACACCCCACATGTTGACATCGGTCACCCATTTCCAATTGGGCATACTAGCAGTTTCGCACTTACCACCCACGCCTATGCCCGCGTTGTTACAAATAACATGTACTTTACCGAATTTTTCAGTGGTGGCGATACCGGCTTCACTAACGGATTCTAGCTGGGTGACATCAACCTTAACCCCAGCCGCGTCGCCACCCGCATCGTTGATTTCAGCAACCGCCCGGTTCATTGGTTCTTCTTCAATGTCTCCTATCATTACCTTCATACCAGCTGCGCTAAAAGCACGTGCCATACCCAGTCCCATACCGCTGGCACCACCCGTGATGAATGCCACTTTACCTTGTACGTCTTTCATACTATTTTTGCAGCTGATTTATAGACCCTGTGGACCTACTGTACAACTGCCTCCCTGTAGTTGTAGATATAGTTGTTAATCTAGTTGTGAACTTAGTTGTGAACTTAGTTGTGATCGTAGTTTTGGTTTAGGTTAAAATTAGAGTCGAGATTTAAATCGGATGCAGCTTCAACGCTACAGTTATTTTTATAAATCTATTCTTGCAGATTTGCAATCAATGAAAGGTGCTATTAGTAGAGCTGATAGCGTAGTTAATTTTTAAGACACTTAAAGGGAAGCGCATAAGTACAGCTGCCACCCAAATGTTGGCGCTCAGCTGCACTTTGTAAATCAATGGAAATATCAAAAACGGATAACTTCGGTTTAATTATAAAACCAGACTAATGATATTCCAGAAACCTTGGAGTTTAAGATTCCTGCTTCATTTCAATGACCACTTTTCCCAACGCCTTTCTCTGCATAAGAGAGAACAAGGCCTCTGAGGTTCCTGCCAAAGGAAAAGCCTTAGATATAAGAGGTTTGATACTGCCTTTTTCATACATCTCAAATAGCTCGGCAAAATTCTGGTGGTTTTGATCTGGGAATTGACCAGTCCATGCACCCCAGAAAACCCCGACGACAGAAGTACTTTTAAGTAGCGCTAGATTAACTTTATAGGCCGGGATTTCACCACTGGCAAAACCAATGATAAGAATTCTACCATCCCATGCCACCGCTCTTGAGGCTTGGTGAAACAAATCACCACCTACGGGATCATATACTACATCGGCACCTCGCCCTCCCGTCAGATCTTTAACTTTTTGTTTTAACTCTCCATCGGAATAGTTGATGAGTTCATCAGCACCAGCTTGTTTCGCCGCCTCTAACTTCTCCTCGGAACTAGCGGCAGCTATCACCCGTGCACCCATCACTTTGCCTAATTCAACTGCAGATAAGCCCACTCCGCCGCCCGCCCCTAATACTAATAAGGTCTCGCCTTGCTTCAGCTGCGCTCGTTGTTTTAGGGCATAGTAGGATGTTCCGTAAACAACGTTAAAACAAGCAGCCGCTCGCATATCCATTTTTGCCGGTAATATTCGAACCGTTTCCACCACGGACAACACTTTATCGGCGTAGGCACCGATACCGCACGCTGCCATGACCCTATCGCCGACCTTTAGCTTTGTCACATCGGGACCAACCGCCTCGACAATGCCAGCGACTTCAGATCCGGGGATGAATGGCATGGGTGGTCTGATTTGGTATTTGCCGTCGATTTGTAAAGTGTCGGGGAAATTAGTAGAGGCAACGTAAATATCAATCAATACCTGATTGTTACCGGCTACAGGCGTATCTACCTCTTCTAAGCATAACTTATCGGGAGTGCCGAACTCTTTGCACAATATTGCTTTCATGGTGGACCTTATATATAAATTAATTAAAGAAATGGATAAGTACCAATCGCTCATCTTAATCAATTTGCAGTGAGCTGGGCAAATAGTTTGGCCACGATGTACCAGGGATAAAAAGCAAA
>JAESQG010000488.1 GCA_016765265.1 Pseudomonadales bacterium
CGATGCGGCGGGTGGTGGCACCAAGGCATACTTGATCAGGGTTGCCTCGATGGCCTCAGCGGCAATAGCCGGTGCACCGGTATTTGTTTTACCCTTTGCCTACCTTTTATATAAAGATAAGCAATTGACAAATTTTTCTTCTGCAAAGAGGTGGTTCAAACATCAGTTTGTTGATCCTGGTGTACTCAATAAAGCGGGAGCCATGTTTTTCCCCTACTTCCGTCGGGATTTTCATCCCTGGGATGATGACAACAGAGCCGCTATTCATGCTTGGAAAAAGGAATATAACAAAACGGGTGATACCACTGCTGCATTCCACGCACTATGCGATTGGGCAGCCGAAAAACACGGTACAGATATTACTTATCAAAAACTGAAACCTGCGGTAGTTGGGGTGTAAATTGGGGTGTAAGTTACGATATGAAATATTGAAACGTGTAGCGTTAGTTTGAATGTGTATGTTTGATTTAAGATTGCATGTTTGATTTAACCTGGTACGAAAAACAAAAGCCGTCCGCAATTGCGACGGCTTTTGTTTTTTAAATGTCTAGGCATATCTTGGCGGTGATAATTCAATCATTCATCCCTGATGGGCCTCCGTAGCGGGGAATGCCGGCTCATCGGGCCTACAGCTTCTTTGCACTTCCAGTTACAATAGTCCGACTTTACGCCCCTAAGCTTATCTAGCAATAAACCAATAACACCCTAATTCTCGCTAGGAGCTGTCGCGGGCAGATAACCCGTATTGCCGACTTCCAAAGAACATTAAGAAAGTCAGCTGACATTAGTAATCAAAGAGAGTTTTATATGTCTAAAGTGATGTTGTTGTCTTATGAAGGCAGCGTAGCCACAATAACGCTTAATCGACCTGAGCACATGAATGCTCTGCATCCCGATAGCCTGGATTTATTGGAGCAGTATGTGGGGGAGATTGAGGAGAATCCTGAGGTGCGAGTCGTCGTTTTGCGCAGTACCGGTCGGGCTTTTTGTGCGGGGGCTGACTTAAAAGCGCTACCGCGGGATAAAGAAGAGCCTGCGGCAACGGAGCGATTTTTACGGCGCTGGTATCGTGCTTTTAATCGATTAGCGGGATGTACCAAACCTACAATCGTAGTGGTACAGGGATTGGCACTTGCAGGTGGTTTGGAATTACTGATGTGTTGTGACCTTGCTATTGCTACGGAGGATGCTCGTATTGGTGATCAACATGCAAACTTTGGTTTGTTAGCCGGAGGCGGTGGGACTCAGCGACTGCCCAGATTGATAGGGGAGCGACGGGCGAAATGGTTGCTTTATTCTGGTGAGTGGATTAGCGGTACTAAAGCCGAAGAATGGGGATTGATTAATTATGCGGTTCCCGCTGATAAAATCGAAGAAAAATTGGCGGAAATGATTTCAGTTATCTGTGCTAAAAGTCCTGTTGGATTGTCGTCGACTAAATTTCTTGTTGATCGAGGGCTTAGCGTAGACCTGGATACCGGTTTGGATATGGAAGTTAGAGTTGCATCGAAACATGTTTTTTCGGCAGATGTAGAGATAGGCTTAGATGCCTTTCTAAATAAGAAGAAACCGGAATTCGTAGGAAAATAAAATAGGCTTTGGTCTAAATCATATTCCGTTTGTAAGTTTATTCTACTGGTGATCTGAAGACCACGGAGTAGTATTTTAATGGAGAACATTGTGTCTGTAGAAAATTCTAAATTAAAACCTCAAGAAAAAACGAGAGCCCTGCGTACCCCATTATGCGAACGTTTAGGTATTGACTATCCGATATTTCAAGCGGGAATGGGGTATGTAGCCCGGCACGAATTAGCAGCTGCAGTGTCCGAGGCCGGCGGGCTGGGTTGTATCGGTTCCGGGTATATGACGCCGGAAGTATTGGTGGAAGAAATAGCAGCGTTGCGTGCGAAAACGGATAAACCTTTTGGAGTCAATATATTGTTTGGTCGCCCTAGCCAGCAAAACAATAAGCATGATGAACATATTGAGAGAATGGCGCAGGTGGCTATTGATGCCAAAGTTCCGGTGATCATCTCCGGTCTAGGCAGTCCCTCGCCCGCTATTGTTGATGCTGCCCATGAGCAAGGCATATTCGTGATGTCTGTTGTAGGTGCAGCCCGTCATGCTGTGAAAGCTGCGGCAGGTGGTGTCGACGGATTAATTGCATCAGGTCAGGAAGGCGGTGGGCATGTGGGTAAAATAGGTACAGCGGTTTTGATACCGTCTATTGTCGATGCCACGGAATTACCGTTGTTAGCAGCAGGCGGTTTTGCTGATGGTCGTGGATTGGTGATGGCACTAGCCATGGGTGCACAGGGTATTTGGATGGGGACGCGATTTATCGCTACGGATGAATCCTATGCTCATCCTAACTATAAACAGAAAATTGTAGACATCGACAATACAGGAACCGTTGTTTCGAAGGGTCATAGTGGCAAGACCTGTAGGTTAATAAAGAACGATTTTACGGATTATTGGGATAGTCGTCCCGATGAAATTCAGCCTTTCCCTAATCAGCTTCGAGCAGTGGGAGAGCCGGCGTCAATCGCGGGTCGAGAGCACGGTGACATGGCAAATGGTTCCTGTCCGGCAGGGCAAACCGCAGGACTTATACACGAGGTGAAACCTGCTGGTCAGCTGGTCCGAGACATAGTGGCGGAGGCCCATGGCGTTATAGGTAAATTGCGGGCTATCGCCGAGTAAGTAGATCCAAAAAAGCCTAGCCGATGCGTTTTTTTTCATACTTATGCGTTGTTAACTGGGTGCAAGGTTGCGTATGATGAGCGTTAAATGACGGCAAGGACGTTCGTCAATACAACCAAGCTTTAGACACCAACCAAACATTCGTCTATCGAGGATATTAAAGATGAAGGAACTGACTAACACAGTAGCAGCAGTCACCGGAGCTGCATCAGGTATAGGCCAGGCAGTAGCCATTGGCTTAGCACGAGAAGGATGCCATGTAGCGGTGTCTGATATCAATGAAACGGGACTACAAGACACCGTTAAGATATTAGAGTCGATGGGGGCGGTGGTCACCGCACAGAAGCTAGATGTCACAGACCGATCCGCCATGGAGGCATGGGCAGCCAAGATTGCTGCCGAACTCGGGGGCATCAACATAATAGTGAACAACGCCGGGGTAGGTCTTAGTGCAACTGTAGAAGATATGAGCTATGAAGATTTTGAGTGGCTTATGGATATTAATTTTTGGGGTGTGGTTTATGGCACTAAAGCTTTTCTTCCCTATTTGCAGAAAGAGAAAGAAGGCCATATCGTCAATATATCCAGCGTCGCTGGTATTGTGAGTGCGCCCACTGGCTCTGCTTATTGTGCAGCTAAGTTTGCGGTTAGGGGATTTACCGAATCCTTGAGACAGGAATTAGAGATCGGTGGCAGTAATGTCAGCTGTACCACCATTCACCCTGGCGGTATAAAAACCAATATTGCGAAAACTTCTCGTGTCACTGAATCTGAAATGTTGCCGATGGACCAAGAAGAAATGGCTGACGACTTTAGCAAACTTGCGTTAACCACCCCAGAGGGTGCGGCCAAAGTGATTATAGAAGGCATACAAAAAAATAAGCGTCGGGTACTAATTGGTAATGATGCCCGTGTTATCGATATCGTCCAAAGAATCCTGCCTACGGCGTATCAGCGATTGGTTTCAACCGGAATGAAGTTTACTTTTCGCAATCGAAAATCCAAATCTCAATCCGTAGCGTCACCTGCACCAGTGACAGCAGTTGTGCCTTCTGTCGCGCCTCCTACGCAGGAGAAAGCTAAAGCTCCGGTAAAAGCTAAAGCTCCGGCAAAAGCTAAAACGCCTGCAAAAGCTTCAGAACCCGTAAAAGCTTCAGCACCAGCCAAGCCCGAACCGAAAAAGAGCGAGTCGAAAGTGGAAGCATCTGCGGAGTAAGGTTTGTATTTAAAATGTCAGATTATGGCTGAAAAAATATAAATGAACTCAATGCCCCAAGAATCTTGGGGCATTTTTTTTCACTGGGTTTACACACATTAAATTCAAAGTATAAATCTATGGCTGACGTACAACAATCAGATAAACCGAAGGTAGGACTTCGTCAACTTGGCCAAACGGACATTCGTCTTAGTCCCATAGGCTTAGGAACCTGGCAGTTTTCGTCTGGCATCGGTAATTTGGGAAAATTTTGGGATCCGCTAGAGACTGCTACCATGACGGGCATAGTCAAAACCGCCTTGGATAGCGGTGTTAATTGGTTCGATACGGCTGAGAGCTACGGTGACGGCGCATCTGAAAATAACCTCAGTGACGCCTTGAAATCTCTCGATATTGCACCTGGCGAGGTTGTTATTGCTGACAAGTGGTGGCCTAAGCAACGCAAAGCATTATCCATAGTAGAGAGTATAGATGAGCGCCTTACCCGTTTGCAGGGATTCCCTATTGATCTGTATCAAATTCATTGGCCGGAGTCTGAGTCCTGGTTAAGAACCGAAATGAAAATGCTGGCACAGTTGGTTGATGAAGGTAAGGTCAGGGCGGTTGGTTTGTGTAATTACAATCGGCGAGATTTAAAAAGAGCCCATCGCTACCTTCGTAAACGCGGCATACCTTTAGCATCCATTCAAGTGCGGTATAGTTTGGCTCACCGAGCC
>JAESQG010000489.1 GCA_016765265.1 Pseudomonadales bacterium
GTTGGGGTCGCTAGAGGGAGGCTTACTGCTATTTCGACTGTTTAATCCGGTGCGGGCAACCAACAATTTAACCACTAGCAGGAGCATATTGATGGAGGCCTCCAGTGCGGGAGGCAAGTCATTACTTTGAGCTAAGAGTCGTTCGACTTCTTGTACTGTCTCATTGATGTTAATGCCATCTTTGGTCATAGTAGAAAATCGCTATAGCAATAGGTGATGGCTGTTATTATTGCATAGGTTTTGAAACTCGTTTTTTTGCTCGTGTATTGCGGGTAGTGCGGTTTTAAGATTTAACCTCCTCAGCTATAGACTAAGGTACGGGGCTGGCCTGATTAGCTTTGTGTTCCCTCCTATGCTAACAGCTGATCGGGATACACATAACAGGCGCCACCAGGGAATTTTTCAAAAAAACATGTCACACATTTTTTCGCTGAATAGTTACAAAGTTTTATCGCTTATTTTTTTGTTGAGATACAGCTAGAGCTGAATCTAACGAGGTCTGACAGATTACAGGTATACCATACTTGTTATACCTGCCTTTGATCCATACCCCTTTTGGGGGGTGTTTCAATATCAAACATTATTGATGAAGGCGCTGGGCTAATAAATTTAAACATCAGTCTTCAGTTAATTCCGATGAAACCTAGGCGGAGTCCACCTATAACATTTCGAAATTTTTCGATGAAGTTTAAGTAGATGAAAAATATTTTTTATCGGTGGAGTGTAACCGAGGGTACGGTTGACGTTGTCGATAACACTAATGGTTGGGAATTAACAATACACAACCCGCTACAGGCAAGACACACCAATATAGCGGCAGCCCCATTCACTCGCTGTGCGGTAGGCGGAAGCCATATCTTCAAATAGAAAAGGTAAATCAAATATCTGCAACTTCTTAGTGTATCGTTTGAATTTTCCTAAGGAAGGTGCCGCCAGATGCACATCACCCAACAAAACAGCTTCTAGTACTTTATTGTCCCCAAACAATTGCGCATTGGGAAAAATATCTATGACAACTTTCCCAGCCAAATCACTGTCAACTAGCTCTTTAAGCTTTAGAGCCATCTGGCCTTTCGGAGTGTTTTCCGCCACCACGTGGGAAAACTTGATGTGAATGGGCTCAGCAGTTACAGCAGCGCTATAGAGACCGAACGCCATCAAGAATGATGATATAAAAAATAGATAAGTCACAAAATCTCTTTATTATTGACTACGCCTCTACACCGGTAAAGGCAGATTGCAGATCTTCAAAGAAGTCTGCATTTTCTCTTTGCAAACGCGACGCTAAACCCACTAGCTCTTCTTTATTGAGACTCGTTAAAAGAGTCGGTATGAGATCCGGGTTTTCCTTGATATAACCATTGACTGTAGTGCCCACTATTTCCGGATTAATAGCGCCTAGCAATTGTGATCCAAATTGGGGTTGTTCCTGGAGTAAATTATTAACCGCATGACCAATCAGCTCAGGATCAATTTCTTCTAGCAATTCTGGCACATATTCTGGGCGTTTAACAAGCAGGTCATTAACAAAACGAGACACGAAACGTGGATTGATATCAGTAATCAGTGCATAAATCATTTCGGAATGTTCATCTAGCAGTTTATTAACTGAATCGGCCACCGGCTTTGGATCAACCGAGCCTACTACATTGGCAATAAAATCAGGGTTATCCTTTAAGACATCGTTAATGGTGGCCCCCAATGCCTTGGTATCTAGCCCACCAACGATCCTGTAAATTAGCCTGACTAACCATTTTGTTATATTCATTATTATTCCATTAATTACCAAGATATCCGCAGTGTAGTTTACAATTCAAACTCTTCCCTGTCACCATCCTCTTCGCTCACTTCTGCTTCTCTCAGCCACAATGCCGTCTCCACATATTTTGTCAAATTTCCAAGAGTCGGTTCTTCAAATAATGATCGCAAGGGTAGTTCAATCCCATATTGAGTCTTAATTCGCGCCACTACCTTTGTTGCTAACAAGGAATGCCCTCCCAAATGGAAAAAGTTATCCTTTAGCCCTACAGGTTCTGCTTTTAAAATATTTTGCCACATTGATGCAATCGATTTTTCTACATCACTGATCGGCTCAACATACTCTATGCCTGAAAGGTTACTCGGATCAACCTGCGGCAATAATGCCTTATTGATCTTACCACTCGGTGTTAGTGGTATGCGCTCAACCACAACATAGGCTAAAGGTATCATATAGATAGGTAACAAATCAGAAAGAGCACTGCGCAAAATGTCGATTTGTGTAGCATCCACTTGCCCAACATCCTTTGCTGGCGCGACTAAATAGGCTATCACCAAATCCGAGTCCTGCACTAACACCCAGGCCTGTTGCACCCAAGCGATAGTTGTCAGTGCTTCTTCTATTTCACCCAGCTCAACCCGGTAGCCTCTCACTTTGACCTGACTATCGGATCGACCTAAAAGATCGATGTCACCGTTGATACAATAACGACCCAGATCCCCGGTATAATAAATCCGTTCCTCTTCACCACTCCAATTTACCGTCCTGAATCGCGCCTTCGTTAAAACCAAGTCGTTCAGATAGCCTTTGGATAAGTAGGGTGTGCGTATGCAAATCTCGCCCACTTCACTAATTGCCGTCAAGTTCTGGTCACTATCAAGCACTAAGATATCAACGCCCTCGATACCTTTTCCCAAGGTTATAATACCTTCTTCCCCATCCGGGTGAATGTCTTTATAGGCCATTACTTGCGGAGTTTCTGTGGCACCGTAAAAATTAGTCGCTTGCGCATTAGGTGCAAAGCTCCTCAATTGATCCACATCGCTTTGTTTCAGTTCTTCACCGCCGTAACACACCAATCTAAGGGAATCACTTTGCAAGTTTGTTACGGTATCCAATAACAAATGCGCAATGGAGGGGGTCAGATGTGTCACAGTGATATCGCTAGTAATAAACCACTGAGCCAAACCACCTGAGTCCAGCAAGCTCTCACCGCTCGGAATATACAGCGACGCTCCCACTGACAGGGGCGTAAATATATCGCGTAACAGAGGGTCATGGCCTAAGCCAGACAGCATGCTAAACCGATCGTGATGGTCGAACTTAAACTCCTTGCAATACCAGTTTAGAAAATGACTGAGCGGATTAATCGCAGTCGCGATTAACTTAGGGTCGCCGGTAGATCCAGAGGTAAAACTAAGGTATGCAGTGTCGGACAGCTTGCCTCCAAAGTTGAAGGTTTGACTACTGCTCCGATCCAAAGGACTGTCATCACTCAACTCCACCTGCTCTATTAAGCCTTGGAAGTTTGATGCTAGCGTGAAACGGCTATTCATAGATTGCCGTTTTAGTTCATTTTCCAGCTGTACCGGCAATTTATCCGGCGTTAACTGTAACCACAGTGCGGGGTTTATCGACTGGTACATTTTCGCTAACTTTATATCCGGGTAGGCAGGATCAAGCAAAACAAAAGGGACACCCGCTTTAAAGCAAGCTAACAACGCCACTACCAGATAAGCTTGGCGTGCTGCATAGATCGCAACATATGAATTTTCAACAGACTGGTTTCCCGTTGTACTCTTCATTGAAAATAAAAGAGCATTGCCCACCCTAGTACTTGCATCATCGATTTGCTGATAACTCCACTGTCCCTCCTTATCCACAACGGCTATTGATGTCCCCCTCTTCAACCGTGTTTTTTGGAAACAAACTAGTGGGCTGTCGAACTGGACTTCTGGTATCCCTTGTTCCAGTACGGGAAGTATTGAGCCTACGTCAGGCAAATGCTCCTTCGATACAATCGCCAGGGCAATCTCATCGATAAGTAAATCGGGATTTGTTGTCACCGCCTGCAATATTTGTTGGAAATGATCCAATAACAAAGTCATTCGATTAGCATTAAATAGCTCACGGTTATAGACCAGGTGAAGCGCGATACCGGTTGCAGATTCTTTAACGTATAAGGTCAAATCAAATTTTGATTGTGCTTCATATTCCTTACTGTTTAGGCTTTCGATAACAATGCCATCCATTTCTGTCTCAATAGAAGGAAGATTGAGGACATTTAGGAACACTTGAAATAAAGGAGTTCTGCTAAGATCGCGCGGCGGATTCAACACTTCTACCTAATGCACATGGTGAATATATATCCATCTTCACATTGTATATCTCTTCGGGTGAAACAACACTTACATTTTTAAAATTATCTGTAACAGATTTTAAA
>JAESQG010000490.1 GCA_016765265.1 Pseudomonadales bacterium
ATATCTTTATTGATAATGTGGACTAAAGGAGCATCTTCTTTCGGTACGATGCCGGTGAAGATCACATACATCATCACGCCTAGGGAATAGATATCACTAACCGACGTAGCGAATTCAGCACCCTCTTTTTGCTCGGGAGCCATATATGCCGGAGTTCCCACCGAGGCGCCCTCACCCAAAGGTTTTAGCTCCGTGCCACCGGCAAAAAAGCCACACCAAAATCAGCTATTCGAGCATTCCCCTCACTATCAAGCAGTATATTAGCGGGTTTAATATCACGATGAATAACCCCATTGCGATGAGCGTAAGCCAAGGCTTTTGCTATCTGGATAATCATCCGAAGCTTGCGGGAGTGACTAATTTCCTCCGACTTTAAGGCCTGTTTTAGGTCTGTACCTTCAACAAAGTCCATAATGAAATAGGGCTGCCCGGTAGAGGAAACACCTCGATCAATAACACGAATAATATTCGGATGATCCAAACGTGCAATAATGCGAGACTCGGCTTCAAACAAACCCCTAACGCGCTCGTCATGGGCGATATCCGTTTTGAGAAACTTAATCGCCACGGGTCTATTTAAAGAAGTTTGCACGCCGCGGTATAGCACTGCCATGCCACCCTCAGCTCGCTTCTCTAAATGATCGTAACCCTGCAACGCAACCGACATATCTCGTCTCTAAGCACATCGTGTAAAAATAGTTTCAGTCAATATAGCTCTATATACTGAGTATAGAGTACGCATAGCAATAAGCCCGCACGCTAAGCAACGCTTTAATATGCACTCCTTACATTACCCCCCCACCCACACACACAGGGGAGCACAGTGGAATTTTCATAACACCACTTTCTGATTTATGGCCTAAGTCATTGATGTTTCGCGATGCCCCTTGCACCAAGCAATGGCATAGTTACTCGAGTGATGTATGCTTAATAATGACAACGCAAAATATACTGAAATGGGTAAATTGGCTAATGCATTGGTTGGGGAGAAATAGTGAATAGTTTGCAAAACAAAGCCGCGTTATACCAGTACGACGAACTTTTCGAAAACGTGCTCAATAGCCTTTCGAAAAATTTATTAGTCACGGTACAATCCGCCACTCAGCAAATACTGGATATTTCAACTCAGTTTCTATCAACGGAAGCATCTAAAGTTATCAGTGACTTTCATCACCTCTACGCAGCAGACTCACATTTTGAAGACCTCAAAGACTCTGTTGATCAAGGTGTAGATGAACTTATCACTCTAATACAAAACAATGATTCCAGTAATGCGGATGAGCTTAACAACGCTATTGAAAAAATTGACACTCATCAGATGGCTGCCGCACGCTTGAGCTTTTCAGCCTTGCAAAAAGACATGGAAGCACTGATTAGTCTGGAAGACAACATTAAGAACAAAGTATTACCTATATTTCACGGGCTCCAATTTGAGGATTTACTTTGCTTAATGGTGAAAACCATCGACTCGATTTGGCACGAAGTCATCAGTGATATCCACCAAACTGAACCATTTAACATCAAGAGCACATTAACAAAAATCTATTCACAACTTCACTGCGAAAAACAACGATCACTTTTTTTTGAAACCGTGTTGAAGGCAGACTATAAGGACTCCATTCTAGAGATCTCCCCCGCAGTATTATCTCAATACGCCGGTGACTTGTTATCGGAGAAGCTGAAGGAAAATCTCTTAGTAGATATAGAAAGTTTCACTAGATCCACTTTAGCGTGGAATGAAAAAAACTCATCAGAAGCCATTGATCCCATATTAAAGATCATTATTGAAGTCCGCCAAACTGCTACCGACACTGGAAACATCTCCGATGATAGCATGGAGGCTCTTGAACAAATAAAATTAGTAGTGGGTGCGATTAACCGTAGTTCTAAAAAAGCAGCAACTAAGGCTTTATTGTCTTCCATTCAAAATAGAATGGATGTTGACGATACCATAGAAGAACTCATAAACACCGTCATGACATCCGTACAGTTTCAAGATCGAATTCGACAAAATATGGAAAATCTATCCAAATCAATATTGTCTTGGCGATCACTACGAGATATTGTGCTAGATGGAAGTGAATTAACGGATGAGAAAAAATATGATCTTGGTACTAAACTGCTGAAAAACATGACGATGAATGAAGAGCGGGAGATCATCCGGCATTACATCCCCAATCTCCCCAGTGGAGGAGCCGTCAACGAAGATGACTTCGAATTGTTTTAGAGGTCAAAAAAAATCCCTAAACCTTACTCTCAGACTCAGGCCCAAGCAACACGGAGATCCACCGCGTCGCCTCACTACTCTCCAAGGCAATCCGTACAATCATAGTCAATGGAATCGACAGCAACATGCCAACCGGGCCCAGCACCCAACCCCAAAAGACCAAAGACAAGAACACAACCAATGTTGATAGACCTAAGCCTCGCCCCATGTATCTCGGCTCAATAATATTGCCCATAACGATGTTCGCTACCAGATAGCCCAAGGCGGCCAATCCCGCCTTGGCCGCACCAAACTGAACAAACCCTAATAGAACTGCTGGAATCGCAGCAATAATAGATCCAATATTAGGAACATAATTCAATAAAAAAGCCACCAATCCCCACAAAAAGGGGTAATCAATATCGAGTACCCACAACCACCCCGCAATGGCTAATCCTGTGATAATACTCACCACCGTTTTTATCACTAAATAACGATTGACGCCGATGGCAAATTCTTCAAAACCCCGTAGAGATGCAACTGGGTCATGCAACGCCTTTTTTAATTTATTAGGTAACCCAGCCCCCTCCAATAGAATAAAAACAACGGTCAGAACAATGAGGAAGGCGTTAGTCAGCGCTCCACCTAGTCCAGACAGAGTATTCGCAACCATCTCCATCGCCATGCCAGGATCGAAATACTCTAATAGGGTGTCACTAGACACTTTTACCCCATACTCCGCCAACAGACTGAGCACCCCCGACAACTCCTCCTGCAATCTAGCTTGATAGACGGGTAGAGACTGAGAGAAATCATTTAAGGAACTACCGATAAAAACAGCAATTAATAGACTGCAACTCAACAAGCCAAATACCACTAACAACACTGACAACGATGTGGGAACCTTATGCCGATTTAGCCACGCTACCAAAGGCGCACAGATTACAGCAATAAAAGCCGAGAGTAGAAAGGGGACCAAAATAGGTTGTGCAGCCTTCATGCCCGCTACCACTACGATAAAGGCAGCCAGATTCACCAAAAGTTGAGTCATTGAAGAGCTTGCATTATCTTTTGTCATTAAGCAAAAGGGTCTCTGGGGGAGGGTGATCTAAGCATTAACCAAGGACAAGAGCCCCACTAAACGCAAAAAGTTTAGTTATATATATTAATCTCTTGCAACTAAAATACCATATTTAAGGACAGACTGTACACAGTGATTTTATCATCGAAGCCTGTAGCTGGCGGTGTAAATATTAATGCAATGCTATCAATTAACTCGCCTCTTAACACTTGTGCTTTTAGAGAATGAGTCTCACTAAAATCATAGCGACAGCCCAGTGTAATTGTCTCCCCTTTATAGTTGGCGGTACCCCAATTCGAATCTGTATTACTGGCTCCATAAGTAAAGATTGGCGTCCATCGATCAAGCGTATAAAACAAAGACGCATATAACGCCCTCAGATCACCCCGGTTTCCCTGGAGAGTACCCCATTCCCACGATCCTCCTGCATTAGCACGATTAAATTGCATTCCTACCACCTTAACGGATATCGGCGACTCGAGCTCAATACCTAATGAGGGGATATTATAAAGTACCTTCGCATCCATTTGAGAGGCTCTGATTACAAAATTATCAGTGCTATAACTTAATTGACCCCCGTACATTTGTTTACTGTTCAACTTAGTCGGAAAACCCTCTAACTTTACTGAATCTTTCATTTGGCCGATGTATAATTCCGCTTCCACGGACGCACTGCCAATATTATATTTATAGATAGAGCTAAACCCATTATATCGATTCAAGCCCCCCGTGAGGGTCAACAGTTCCATGGGCGGACGGACCCAATCGTAGGATTGTCCTACCAGAATCGTTTCTGAGACTAGATAGGTGGGCAGACGTAATCTGCCTGCTCGCAGCTCAATGTTACTTGATACCTGGTGGGAGACAAACAGCCACTCAGCCTCCACATCAAAACTATTATTTTTATCCAGCGCTATAAGTTGTGCGGAGAATCGTGCCTCCTTTGACAACAATGTCCATAACTGTAGTCCAAACACAGTATCAGCCAGATAGTTGGTTTTATTCTCGATCTGATTATTTCGCAAAATAGTATTGTCGGCATTTGCATCGGTGATACCCGTGGAGAAAAACCCGCTCATCTGCACGGGTGCAGCAGTGGATAACTGGCAAAAGAACATCGCTTGAATGGCAATGAGAAGGGTTATGAAAAGGTGAGTTGCTTTGATACCTGACTTAATTAACATAATCATATAAACCTGTGGTACAACTGTCTTTTAATAGGAAATAGTCGCTATCTGCCGCACATCGGCGGTTAGATTTTTTTGGTCAATATACCCTATCCCATTAATATTTTCTGAAATCCATTGAATAACTAGTTGGTCATCGGTAAATTTCATCGGCCGCAGCATTCTGCCAGAGAATATTTTCGTCGCCCAAAACCGATTAAGCTGGGTCATTGTCCTACCCACCACTAGATCAAAAAACTGCTGAGAAACTTCATTTTCACCTGGCTGATAGGACAAGATGATGGGACTGTTATCACCAAAGCGGGATAATCTCACATTATAAATATTCTTTAGGTCTAAGACCGAGAGGTCTTCCGTAGGATTCTTTACGTTAACAATAATTGCGATGCCTGCAGCGGAAGTTGGCGACGCCGCAGACACCCACATAAACAGGGTCAAGAATAAAAATAACTTTCTCATCTGTTTC
>JAESQG010000491.1 GCA_016765265.1 Pseudomonadales bacterium
AAAGGCGATATCGCTTTAGCTCTCACCCCTCCGGTAAATGCGCTGCTGACGGGAATCGCTGAGTCACAGATCTTAGGCTCAGACACTTTGTTGAATACTATCGTTAGAGAAACACTAGATATTCCGGAAGATGGGGTTATTAAGAGTACAGGGCACATAAATTTTCCTAGTCCCAAACATATAGCCCTTGGCGTTAGCCTTCAAGCGCTACCCAGACTCAAGGTGAATATCGATGTCAAATGGACTGAAACAAGCAGCTGGAAATCCCTGGAGTTCGTAGTGGATGATGTACCAGGAGTTCTCATCTTACTAGACATCCTCGGTCTCGAAAACGTGACCCCTACAGGTTTTGACTTTCCTAGAGATTATATAGACACGGTGAATTGGGGATTCGGCTTCGAATATAAATACAGCCAAAAATTAGACTTGCGACTGGGCTATGAACCTAGAAAAACCGGTATCCCAGACAACAGAAGGGACTTCTTAATTCCCTTTGGTGATATGAACATTGTTTCTGTGGGGTTCAGCTATACCATTTCGAAAACGCGCTCCTTCGATTTTGCCATTTTTCAATTAAAATACGAAGCTTTTCTTGAAACAGGTTCAACCAACACCGGTAACGACACTCGCAACCAAAACATCATCTACAATCCCACGGCTGGTCTCGATACCCAAATGGAGATCAGTGCAACAATAATAGAGATGAGTTATCGAAAAAGATATTAGTGGGGCAGTCATTGCCATAGGTTTTATAAGTACGCACTTTATATCGCTACACAATAAACTCGATAAACATGGATCTTCTTATTGAGGAGTCCACCGCTTGCTCCATGCAAGTACATCTTCCACGCACGATAGGTGCCATCACCGACTGATGTGATCATGTCCTCACTTTGATCCACCATTCTCTCGACCCATGCAGAAGTTGTCTTGGCGTAATGGGGGGATAAATTTTGCATTCTTACCACTTCAAAACCATTGTCTTCTAGCGCGGTAATATGTTCGCCGATAGTAAACCAGTGATAACCGGGCCATACGTATTTTTTGTTAAATGCGATACCGACTTCTTTATCCATGGGGTTATGAGGGGCAGGAATCATCAAAGCATGATGTATATAGCGCCCCCTTTTTTTGATCTGCCCGCGGATATTTTTCACATAAGGAATTAAACCTCTGGGGCCAACATGGCTAACCATTCCCGTTGATGTAATGTGATCATAGATCCGTTTATCTTCGCGATAGTCGCCTTCATTCAATCCATACTGAGCACTATCAAACTGTGCTAGCATTTTTTTCCCTTCGATTACCTGGTTGCTGGAATGAGTCCACCCTACAACCTTGCTGAATGGATGATTTTCCAAAGCAACAATAAGCTGGCCTCCATAGCCACAGCCCACGTCTAATAGAGTCTCCCCTGGATCGGGATTGATAAAGTCCACTGCATCTTTGAATTTGCGCCAATGAGCTTTCTCTAGGGAATCAAAATCATCGCTTTCCCCTTTACCCACGCGCAACATTTCGCAGATATCCCGATTACCGGGATCCTCCCACATGCCACAGGAGTAGGACATATACGTCTTATCGAGATAGATATTCAATGCTTCTTTGGGGGATATCGTAATGACTCTTTACATTAGCCTTCGCCCTGCTGACATTCTGGAATGTTAGGTTTGAAAACGACTGAGAAAATATCTCCCACTTGGTCATATCCAATTTAGCGTAATTGCGTATCTCGGAGGCCAAATAAACATTGCCGTCAATATCCACCTCACCTTCAACATAGGCATCGAGAAATTTCATCGCTCGCATGCCCAGCAGTAATCTACCCACCCGCTCTGTCTTGAGTGTAAGTTTCATGGTAGTACCTCGCCAATGTTGTTGGCCTTGACCAAGGAAGTAGTGATTGCCCATCCAATCAGTCACATCTATGCGCCACGGGAACGATGCCATAGTCGCTGTAATAAAGTTTTTTACTTCAATGGCCGTCTCATTTTTGAGGGACTCTCCAGAGTCAATCGCGGCCTTATCCAACTAATTATTCATACCTTATCTTTTCCGAAATGCTATATAATAGGAAATTATTTTCATGCACCCATAGTTGCTACAAGCGCAATTGATCTCACATGCTAACGGGTTTATAGACTTTAGATCAACACTAAAAAAATGGCTCTTCAGCAGAATTTGTGGGTAAAACACTTAGCTCATCAGGGGCTTTGCCCCTAAGCCGCGAGGCTTACCCCACCCTCGCCGGTAGGCAAGAGGGCTGATATAAAGGAAGCTGAGTATTTTTACGTTATCAATGACTACTCGGCATGAATGCCTGCGTTCCTCATTGACAACGTAAAAATACTCAGCGAAGTTGTTGAAATGCATTGGGTATGGATTCAAAATACTTTCGCCAAAAACTAAATCGAATCCAGGAATGAATCCCCTAAGACATATATGGACGCCCCTCGATATTCCACTCTTTTTTCAAGAATAATTTACTGAAACCCTTTTTCAAGCCGAGTAAGTCTAGCGGTATACAATAAGAGGTCCGTCGATTTACTGCCACTTCCTTGTTAACCGCGTAGCGTAAATCTCGGGGGCTCGCCCCCGGTGAATTTGAAATGATGTATCATCAACAAACTGAGTCAAGCAATGTCGCTTGACTCAAATAAAACTGCCTCCGATAAAACCGAGACGATTCAATTTGTAATAGGACCTTAAGATAGGTACTCACTTATTAAGTTCAGCTACCAGTAACAAATACTGTTCCTCAAATTTGGGCCATATCAATTTTGCCTCCTCTATATCATGTTGCTTGCCAGCGATCTCCACTGCATTAGCCAGCTTATGCATTTGAGGGGCTTGGAGGTTAGCAGTGGAGCCTTTGATGCTGTGCGCGATCTCACTTGCTTCTTTACTATCCTCGGACTCAATCGCTTTTTTTAATCTGTCCATTCGTTGAGGCATATCATTTAAAAACAAAGTTATTATTTTTCTCATTCGTTCAGGCTTTTTAACATACTTCAGTAAAGCGACTTGATCCCAGACCAGAGGGTCGGAGGCTGATACACAGGAAGTCCCGCATCGCTCTATCGCGGTAGTTTTTGAAGAACCTCCATCTTTTAACAGTTGTTGTAAGGTTTTTTCCAACAACTCAGGATCAATAGGTTTAGAGATATAACTGTTCATGCCCGCTGCCAGGCATTTTTCTTTATCGCCTATCATAGCATTGGCGGTTAGCGCTATGATAGGAACCGATTGGTGTACCTCGCCGCCTTTTCCCTGGCGGATATTCTGAGTTGTTTCATAGCCATCCATTTCCGGCATCTGACAATCCATCAAAATGATATCGTAAGGTTTTGTTGATGCCATCGAGATGAGTTGATCGATGGCTTCGATTCCATTATTCGCGATTTCCGCTTGTAACCCAATGTCTTCAAGGATACCTAAAGCCACCACTTGATTCACCGCGTTATCTTCGACTAATAGAATCCGAGTATCGGCATTAACCGGTTGATGTTGCAAATGACCAGGGGGCTGGTGGGTAACACAAGGAGTAGTCGCTTCTAGAATATTTTCGTTTTGAAAAATACCTTTAAATGCTTGCAAAAGATCTCTAATGATTATGGGCTTGCGGAAAGATCCAGAGAACCCTAAATTGATAAAAAACTCTTGGTTATTTATGTCATTCAAGGGAGTCATCAAGACGATTTTCATTTTATTAAAGCGATGATCTTGCCGAATTATTTTGCCAAGTTCTACTCCGTCCATCACTGGCATTTCCATGTCTAATAACGCGAGAGAGAAAATTTTGCCTGTTTGATGCAAATGTGCATCCATGGACTTTAAAGCGGCATGACCGTCTTCAGCTTCTATTACTTGGGCACCCCAATCTTCAAGCTGATGGCTTAGGATTTTACGATTCGTGCTGTT
>JAESQG010000492.1 GCA_016765265.1 Pseudomonadales bacterium
ATGTCATCAAACAAAGCTTTTTCTTTCTTTTTATGCATCCACTGCTGAAATAAATTGCTTAAGCCCCACAGACTTACAATCACCAGCAGCGCAACTAATCGCGCAGTCACCGAGGCCAATGGCGCTACACTATTCTCACCAAACTGAACCAGAGGGCCGCCAAACCAAATTACCAAACCCAAGGCAATTAACCCTAGTACCGTCAGTACTCTCGGGTCTTTAAGCCATGCTAATAGTTTTTTCATTCATTTCATCCCGCTATTATTCGTCACCTAACGCTCGCCCGATTCGGGCTTATCATTCACAACAAACTGTTCAAACACGTTGACTACCGGCTTTGCGTCTAGATGCAACCAAAACCGAAACCCTGAATAGGTTAGCAATATGACCGCTGCCATAAACGCGGCGACTACCCACAAGGGCACATAATCCGCCATTGATTTTTGTTTTACCACATCGCTTTGCCAATGAGGCGAAAGCTCCGTTTCAGCGATTTGTCGAACAGACAATATGCTTTGGTACAAGTTGGCCATCAGGGCATCAAGCTCCTGCCGACCACGATTGTTAAGCTTGTACTTGCCCTCAAAGCCTAAACTTAAGCACAAATAAATAAGCTCCAAAATATCAATATTTTGTGCGGGTGCCTGCAATAGTCGATCCAGAATTAAGAAAACTTTTCCACCGCCGGATGTCTCATTATGGAAAGTACTAAGCAGTGATTTTTGAGTCCAACCGCTTTCAACTCCCCACGGGGTAGAAATAACGGCTTCATCGATAGCTGAACAAAGCACATACCGAGTTGTTAAAACGATTTCAGATGAATAACCATCTTGTTGAGCGACTTTTACAAATTGCGATATTTCTGAGGTCAAATCTTGGTACAACCGATCAACTTGGTTGTGGCTCACTGTTTGTCGCAACTTTCCCAGTAAAGCTATCAAGGTCGCAGCACCACTGACGAGGCCGTTCAAGCCTTGGTCTACCTTCAGCGCTTCTACTTTCCCTTCCGGTACCGGTGGCGTGGTATATTCATTCGACTGCACGGGAGGAGGGGGCGCCAACGGCTTATCCCTCGTCACTTTACCTCCGGGGCTAGGTAAGATAACTGTACTCTCTCCTGGTTCTTCACTCATATCGCTTAACCTCTAATAGCCCAAAACTCTAATTCTAGTCCGGGAAAATCGCCGCCCACATGCAGTGCAAAGCCACCGGATTTCTGCATTTCAGTCCAATATTCGCTATTGGTCTCTAACTCAAAATAGGTAAACCCAGAATGATAAGGTATTTGCCGGGGCGCCACGGGCAAAGCGCGCAACCCAATTCCGGGCATTTGAGCGTTTACCAATTGTCTGATTTTTTCTACCGGTGCAATTTTTACTTGTGCAGGAAATCCACCTCTTAACTGCTCCGTGGGAACATGCGCTTTGACCGCCAAGACAAAGGTACCGGTACTCACCAAATTGCGATCCGTAATCGCGGCCACCTTAATACCGTATTTGCGCTCCACCAGCTCCATATTAATCGCACTTTGCTCCATTACCATACTGAGGCATTGCCTCAGTGCTGCGAGTATGGGCATAAAGCTTTCTTGCAGTTGGTCATGACGGTAGGGCACAAACGTGGGTGGTCGCTTCTCAGTACTGGTGAAAGTTGCCAGTTCACCCGCTAAAGAAATAAGATGCTGGTACAAAGTCTCAGGATGCACGCCATCAACTTCGCTAAAATGCTGGATCATAGGCTCCCAACGATTAACCAGCTGCAACAAGAGGTAGTCTGCAACCTCTGCTGAACCGGAGCGCCCGCTATCCTTAAGTCGACCAGCCAAGGACTCTCCTCGATGATGGAGTAATCCTGCTAGCTCGGCCAAAAACCCGTGCAGTCGCGGAGACACTCGGCTTTTTAAACAAGGTGGAATGTACTGGTCATCTAATATAATTTCTTTGCTATCACGACGCTCCACAATATGCGCAACGCCTATGCAAGCATAGCCACTCAGATCTTGGTTGCCGAGTATGAGTTGCAGACTTAATCTGCCCACGGTAATCGGCGCCATTTCTCCACTGTCTGAGGCATCATCTATTACGCTAAACTCTTTTCCAAAAAACCGATGGGAGGCATTGTCCTGCTGATGTTCAGATACCTCTTGAGAGCCGTATCGTCGAAGAGAGATAGCGAGATAAACAATGGTGCTATGGGTATTTTCTGGCACCTCAATGACCGGTGGTAATTCATCGATTTCGGGACAGTTGATGGGCGTACCATCAGGAAATATTCCGATACACCGACTCAATGCGAGTTTTCCTAATTTCAATAACTCGGGGTCTAAGGCATAATCAAACAACCCCCAGAGATAAGGCCCTACCGACGATACTCGAGACTCTATATACTTTTCCACATATCGAGTTTGTTGCTGAAAGTGCTGCGGACTCAGGAGCATCCCTTCCTGCCAAATTACTTTGTTAGCGCTAGCCATAATTAATATTCGCCTTAATTACATTTACAATGGGTACAAATATTTCGCTATGTCGTCCGATTCTATTGACTCGTCTTTACGCATAGCTTTTGAGCTATGCCCACTAAAACTCTTCCTCTGTGTCATCATTCACTTTACGATCACTTTGCTCGATAGTGAGATTCGATAAGCGCAAATTCAATTTAGTTTTTTTGTGCGGTTTTATTTCAAATACGATTCGCCCTTGAGATTTATCATACTGAGAAAATTCCGCTAGCAAGCCAATAAATCGCGTCTTCGGATCGACCACGAACTCCGTCTTTCGATCATATCCCGGCGTAAACTCTTTTAGCCGACGCCGCTTAATGAGATCTTTACCTAGATATCTTTTTGGATCTTCATATAAATGAATAAAATCCTCTTGAGAAAATTGACGTGCGTCTTCCAATTCAAATATCGATACGACAACGGGTGATGCTCGCCCAGCACTGTCTGGGTTAACGTCGGGCCAGACTTCAAAGTTAAGCAGCATCTTTGTATCCACATTAAACACCTTACCCATAGTGGAACACCCTACACCACTAAGAGCCACCAAACTGATCAGTAGAAAAGTAAAAACCTGTTTATTCATACTATGCATTTCTTCTTTCGCCTTCATATTAAATTAATGTAAATTGCTCTTATTCTTGTTTCGATAAATCCATTTGTTCTTCATATGCCTCAACAAAATCATCGCCAAACAAATCATTAAAGACTCTATCCTGATCATTCGCCCAGGATTGATATAGCTTAGAATAGGCGTCCCAATATTTTGCTTTTCGTCCTGCCGCTGTCAACCCGCCAACACCATCACTTTCAAACTTCTCTTGCATTTTTTCTGGATCAAACTTGCCAAACATTGCGTGAAACGCAGCTCTCATCCCCGTCAGCATCGCCAACTGATGATTCTTAATGTCCTGAAAACCATCTCGAACGGACTCTATAGACTCCATGTAGGCATTACTTTGGCGAACAAAGAGATTGTCGAGTGCCTCATCTAAATTGACTGAAAACTTTAAAGGGTTATTTTCGGAAGGCTGTATTAAGGTGCCCTCCATTCGAAATTCATTTTTAATCGCCGCTCGCGCCCCTAGCACTTCCATCAGACCACTAACAGACTCTCTGACCACATCAGCCACCACTTGGTTAAAATCAGATAGCTGCTGGGAACTTAAATCATTAACATTGATGCCCAGGGATTGCGCAATTGAAGTTGCTTCAGTAAAAGTTGCTTCGGTAGAAGGAATGCTCGTATCAATAGAGTCAGTTATGGGTGAGGTGCCTTTAGCCTCAAAAGAATCTTCGACAATAAAACCACTTTCTCTTGTAGTCGACTCCGCAATAATAGGTGGCTTCTCTAGGGGGGGTATATCCTCAGCAAGGTCTTCGGCCAGGGGAAGACCTTCCACCACGGAGGCCACCGCTTCAACCGGTGCCTCTAGTAATGGCTCATCATCCCAATCATCCGGTATTAGCCCTCCCAATTGCAAGGGTTCATTGATAGGGTCTACGCTCTGGGACTGACTAGCTCCCTGCCAGTCATCACCCGCTGCGCTATCTAGTAAAGCAAGGGGGTCTAATTCTTGTGCACTCGCATTAACGATATCTAGCAGATTATTCTCACCACTTTTTTGTCCCGTTTCAATAAGTCCTGAACCCGTGACATCTGATCCGATAAGGCCCGGCTCCACCGTTACAGCTGATGGAATTTCTGCAGCATCACCCTTACCGCCCTCCCCTTCCCAAGGAGGAGAAGCATTATTGTCTGGCTCCAACCATCGATCTAAATCATCTAACTCAGCCTCTTTTTCAACCTTAGCTTGATCATGTTCAGCTTGCTCAAAATCAGGCTCTTCAGTGAGGTCGGTTTCTGTGACGGCAGGTGCGACTGAAAGCGCATTGCTAATATCTTCCTCGCCATCTACGCCTTCGGCGCCTAATTCATCAAAGCTCGTCTCTGCGAGCATTAGATTCACCTGAATTTCATATCCGCCTATGAGCAGGCTATCGCCATTACGCAACTCAACGGGCTGCTCTGCACCAATGGCATCCTCCGAACTATTGAGATACACACCGTTAGTGCTCTTATCAATTAGCTCATACCGCCCTTCAATAAATCGAATCTCAGCATGACTTGAGGAAACATATCGCTCCTTGTCAGGCAAGACCCAATCGTTTTTTTCAGCACGGCCGATACTGCCTCCGTTTTGGTCAAAACAATGACTAAGCTTAGTAACCAATTCACTTGACGGGTACTTTGTGATCGATAGTTGCAGCGACATAGATTGAAATCTTTTTAGTTTGGGAACTAGTAAAATCTGAGGTGATGAATAGAGGCTTCTACCATAACAAAAAAGGCCATCAGCACCACGAAACAGGCCTCATCATTCTACTAAACTTGGGTATTACCGCTAGTAAAAACAGCAGTAATATTTTGTTAAATTAATTCATGAAACAAGCTTCAGAAAATGACCCCATAATAAATAGAGCAATAACTATACACTGCATGCCAACGATCTTTCACATCGCTTGCTCTAGACAATCGACAACTCTGTCGAACTTCACCTATCTACCTCTACTCAGTTTTAACTTCATTTACGTTGATTTGATCCAAATATGGGCATAATATGCCACCGGTAGCTGTTAAAAGAATCAGTCTTAGCCAACAATTCAAGGGAATTTCATCATGAAAACAATGGCAATATCGCTCGCACTGAGCGCAGGAATGCTCACTGGTGGGCCGATTGTATGGGCGAGTGAATCATCTCTCGCTAAAGATGGCTTATCTATAAATCCAGGTATTGGTTACTACAACTTCGATACTGACATGAATGTGGAGGACGAATCTTTTCCTTCGTTGGGATTGGAGTATCGCCTTTCAAATAATTTTGCTATCGAAGGCACCTACATCACCACAGAGACTAGTGCCGTCGGTAATTCCGGTGCGGACTTTGATTGGTCTCACTATCATTTGGACGCGCTTTACTACTTTAACGCAAATCGCAAGCTACAGCCCTATTTGGCGGCCGGGGCCGGAGAAGGCGCTTTCAGTTACAGCGACAGCAGAAGCTCAGACGATGAAACATTATTAAATGTTGGTGGCGGCGTTAAGTATTTTTTCACCCCAGCACTTTCTCTTCGCGGCGATTTTAGAGTCATCAATAGCCAAGACAATGAAATGACCGCCGGAGCGGCCACTGTGAGCCTCTCATGGTTATTGGGAAGATCAACTTCTGCCGACGGACAAGGCGAGTTTGATCTAACTAAATCAAAAGTCATGGATGCGGACAAAGACAGTATTATCGACGCAATAGACCTATGCCCGGGCACACCGCCTTCAATTGCGGTGGATAGTAAGGGCTGTGCTCTGGATCTTGATAGAGATGGCATTGCCGATTACAGGGACAAATGCCCCAGCACCGTCGCCAATATTCCGGTCAATAGTGTAGGTTGTCCACAGGACCTGGATCAGGATGGTATAGCTGACTATAAAGACAAATGC
>JAESQG010000493.1 GCA_016765265.1 Pseudomonadales bacterium
CCTTGACTCAAGCGCAATTAATGGATGGTAAAAAATGATAGCCTAGTGATATAAATTAGGGAATTTTCGGTGTCGTCGTCGGGAATTTAGCGTGTCGTTACACAGAACGGCTTGAATCGCTATTTCAGCTATATGCAGCGAGTTTACCTAAAGTGGCTAGCGCAGCAGGGTATCGGCCTGGATCGCTTGAAGGTTGTGTTGCGGTAGAAATAAATTGTAAGTAGAAAGGTTAGAGTAGATGCATAACAAACGCATCAAAGACGACGCTCGTTCCTCGCGCACATTATGCGGGCGTTGAGTCTGTAGAAAAACCCATTTCCGAGGGAGAAGAAACTAAATTTAGGTTTAAGGTTTTCGTGTTTCTTGGTTAGCCTTGATAAAATGGCTGAAAATGGGTTTTTCTACAGACTCGTTAGCTCTTGTGATTTGCATCGATGGACATGAATAGATTATGAAAGAAATATGTTTGTATAACTTGGAACAAGTGGGGGTAATAATTCTTGATCCAAATGGTGCAATCTATTTTAACAAAAGTGGTGGAACTGCTTGTATGCAGTCTAGAGAAAGAGGGTTCTTTGTTCCAATCTCTAATGATCCACCACTAGATCAGCCAGAACTAAACCTACCTGATAGATTGACTGCTATTACTAGGGATCTTGTCGGTTTATCTGGAAAACATACCCAACCAATAAATGAGTTGCTTTTGGAGATATCCTCATCAGATACTTATTCTGTCAATGAAGATAAACTAAGTGTATCACATGAGGCATGGGTATATATAAAAGTCATTGCAGGCGGGAACTATAGTCAGTTTGAGGGATTTGGGGAGTTCTACGCTGTACTAACCTGGCCAAACAGTGATTGAGCTAATAAGGTACTACTGGCAGACAATTTCTCCGCTTCGCTACAAAATCGCAGCAGAGTACAACGTTATGGTTTGTCATCATCAAGGCGAGAGAGAGCAATATTATAGACTTTGTTTTTGTTGCGCTTTCCAACAGCAACAACGGTGACAATAACTTTTTTGTCTTCGACCAAATAGACGAGGCGATAGCCAAGTTGTCGAAGTTTGATTTTGTAAATGTTTGGGGCACCGGATAGTTGTGCCGACGGAATGTGGGGGTTGTCTAGACGTTCAATAAGTTTCTTTTTAAATTGAACTCTAACAGTGTGGTTCAATTTCTCCCATTCTTTTAAGGCTGACTTCTTAAATTCTAAGCTATAGGTCATTAATAGAAACTCGCACGGATTCTTCCTCTAGGCGATCCTGTACTATTTCAAGGAGTTCTATATCCTCGATGAGCTCCATCATGGCTTCATAAGCTTTGGCAGGGACGCAATAGAAGGCAGGTTCATTGCGATTTAGAACAGCTATTGGGAGCCCTTTGCCGCTAGCAACAACTTTCATGGGGTTGGCTTTTAGTTCTGAAATGCTAGCAACTACATCTGTAAGTATTTGAGAAGTCATCATTTATGCCTGTTGAATGGAATAGGATAAGACCTAATTATAGGTCTCCTAAACAGTCTTGTAAAGACCACAACAAAGCTAGGCATTAGACCGCTGGGACGCAGCTTCGAAGCTAAAACCTCGACGGCCAGTGCTAGCTGCGTTAAGTGTCACTATGGAAATTGAAGAAATATCAAAAGTAGAAATACGGGATAACGGGGAAATGTTCGTTGCTCTTTTTACTGGCGGTAAACCAATGTACCAATACATTTGTCGTGAGGCAGCAGTGGTTTATTGGGACAATGGAAAAAAAGCTTTCAAAGCCCCGCCGCCACGGAAGTGGAGTCATTCTGATTGGTTTCACCATATTGTTGGTGTTGCAGCTTCCGGACTGGGCATATCACTAGAGTTATCCAGCAATACAAATTGGGTAAATTTGTCCCCACAAACAAAATTAGAAATATGCACCAAACCAAACACTTAACGTCTCAGAACTATCGAGTAGTTAAGGTATAAAATATGGATGTAGGTAATACTAAAGGGCTGTTAGCTGTTAAGGTAATACTTAATGCAATATGCTTAATCTCCGTGCTTAGCGGTTTAAATGTAATTTTCGGTGGTGCGATGGCTATCCCCGGTGTTAGTGCCGTAGAAGCCTCTATTGATAATGAACTAAGATTTTTTGCGGTGTATAGGCTTGCATACGGTGTCTTTTCTTTTTGGGTAACACGAAACCTTAGTGAGAGATATAACTTCTTACCTTCAATAGCTGTCGTGTTCTTTTTAAGTGGTGTAGCTCGTTTGCTTTCAATAATATTTGTTGGCGACCCCATTTTTATGTTCATTCCTGTAATGTTCATAGAGCTGCTGCTGCCATTTGTAATTTACTATTTATATATAAAGCTTAAAAACCAGCTGTTTGTAGATAAGGGTGAAATGACATAACAAAAACATACAGCGGAAGCAAAAAACGCTCCGCTGCTGTTGGCGTTAGGTGACATTAAGGAAAACTAGACTATATAAAGAAGACCCACTATCTGACATAAACGGAGAAAATAAAATGAGTAATATTCTTAAAGAAGCAAGGCAATTTTTTGAAGCATGTGAAACAGGTAAAGGCTGGGAAGCATGCAAGTCTTATTGCCAACCTGGAGCAACATTTTCTGCCCAATCTGGTGCAATAGCTGACATTGAAAGTGTTGAAGATTATACCGAATGGATGAAAAATCTGTTTACACCCATACCCGACGGCCACTATGAATTGAAAAGTTTTTCAGAAGATGAAGAGAATCAATGCGTAACCGCGTTTGCAGTTTTTCACGGCACTCAAACTGGTCCTGGTGGTCCAGTTGACCCAACAGGCAAGACTATATGTGCTGACTATGTCTATGCAATGCAATTTGAGGGCGGCCTCATTCAGCACATGACTAAAATTTGGAACGACACAATTAGTCTAGAGCAATTAGGTTGGGCATGATTTAAAGTAGCACCTAACAAGTTTAGGCCCAGGATGTGAACACTATGAAAGAGGTCGTCAAGAGCGAATTCAAGCGGATTTACTTTGAGCTGGGCGGAGGCCGCGATGGCTGGGACGCGGCTCATTGGAAGCGAACCTTCGAGGATAACCCGCGCCCAAGCATGAGGTTCATGGTTGACGAGCCAGCAACAGCGCGCGATATCACGATGTGGATAATGAGCGACTTCGCTGTTAACGAGTATCGTCTCTTCTTCAGGACGGAGGAAGACTCAGATGATATGCTCGCGTTTCCCGACATGGGTGATTAGCATGGGTATGCTGGAGTGTAGGCAGACCTTAATCCTAAATGGTCACAAAAGGGCTTAAAGTCTCGGTCGACATAAAGCAGGTCCATCTTTTGATCGATGCAAAAGGATGCGATTATTACATCATTGGTTTTGCGAATAGTTATTCCTCTCTTTCTGAGTGTTCTGTAATTGCTTGAGTATTTAAAAATTATTAGAGGTGTGAGCATGCTATGTTGTTCGAGCAAGGAGAGTTTTAGTTTTACATTTTTATATTGTTGGTCATCGCGGATGCCTTGTAATATTTCTAAGAATATTAAGTCTCCCATTGCAAGTGTGCCATCAATGAGGGCACCATCAAGCAGATCCGTTTGAGGAGTGATGAGGCCGTTTAAGTAGTCGATCCATACGCTAGTATCTGCAAGAATCACTCGCAGTTCCTCATCTCGCCTAGGTCACCTTCCCACTTTATTTTTCCTCTAAGACTGCGTATTGATTGCTGTTTTTTTCGCTGGACTAGCAGTTTAAGTCCTTGTTCTACGACTTCTTTTTTTGTAGACAGGCCTGATGCTTTCAAAGCTTGATCCATCAATTTATCGTCAATTACTATGTTCGTTCGCATTTTTCACCTATGTGTAATATAGTTAACAATATACACATTATAGGAAGGTTAGATAAACAAAACAAGATATTTGAGAATGACGCTGCGTGCATCTCAATACAGCCTTAGGCTTCATAAAATATTAATATGATAATTAAAAGAAAATTGCCCGAAAAATCTGATTTTGCTGAAGGAACAGAATTTTATATAGAAGAATTTAATATTCCCTTGGTTCATACTCCTTCCAATGAATGGTTTAATTGGTTTGGTGGAAGGCCGAAGAAATATGATGTAAAAAATTTGAAGCTTGGGAACAATTGGCTTGCAGAATCATTTGAAGAGTGGGTTCGCATCGTTGATGAGTCACGTTAATCTGACAAATAATACCCTAACGAGAGTATCCTGCGTAGAGATTCTTTGGAGGCTCGCTCCATCGCACTGTGGACATGGATATACCACAGATGCTGCTACTGCCGCTCTCAAAGTAGGATTTGAGCATCCAGAAGTGCCGCAATCCAGCCACTTGCGAGAGCACTGCTTGTATAAAATTTCGCGAGAAAGCTGGGTGCGCAATGTCGCCTAACAAATGTCGCCTAACAAATGTAGGCTGTCGGACAAATTACATCGAAGGGGAAATCTCACCAATCGTTAGAAATAGTTTGTCGATAATTTTTTCATTACTCCGTCTCCTGGAAAACTTAAAGACGATACTCTATGCAACATCTTCAATCCGAAGTTTGTACTAGGCTGATCGGTATAAATTTAATCGCTATTATTTGTGAACTTCATAATTAATTTCAATTTATTTTACTAAATCCACTTTTGAAGAGCATCATAATATATTGAACGGTTAGGTTTCTATTGGCATGAGGATGACGGGATGACGGCAGAGGATAAAAAGAAACAATTTATGGAGCGAGTACGGTTTCTGAAAAAACAGGATTGGGATTCGCTTACCCCCCGGCTATTGGCTTTCGCAGGGGTTCTCTGCGAGCGTCGCCGGTACTATGACCGAAGCGCGCGAGATTGGGTGTTAGATGCCATAACGGCGTACCTGGAAGGTAAGCGTAAATATCAATCAGCAAACGCTACATTTTTTGAATTCTTATGCGGAGCAATACGTAGCCGCATGCATAGTGAGATCAAGTCAAATCGAACGCGCTTAGAGTATGCGTCTAATGCGTCTAATGGGGATAATCACAAAGATGATTATATTGTTAACGATATTCCTCCAGTAAATAGCATTTATAGTAAACAGCTTTTGGAAACCGCACGTAAAGAGATACCAGAATCCTCCAATATTCTGGGGGCTATTCTCTATTACAACATGATAAGCGATAGCGAAATCGCCAAGTTCCTTCAAATCACTCCTTACCAAGTAAGGCAAGGTAAAAAGGCTATTAAGACTATGCTGAGTAATCGTTTACCTGATTCAGCGCCGATCTTAAATCAACTGAGAAATACCAACCCGAAGCGATCACTGGTAGGGGAGCAAGAATAAGATGACCGAGAATAAACATTCCTATTTAGATTCCATTCATCAACAACTGTTTTCGAGTTATTGCGCTTTACTTGAGCCTGAAGATATTGAAGAGATGGATGATGAGAGTTTGTCCTATCTATTGGAGGCGTTAGGATGCGATGATATTCCGATTGAGTCCTTAACCAACTCAATTTATCAGACTATCGACAATGCATTAGATACTTTAAACGCTAATATTGAAAACGCTGGTCCAAACCAGGAGAGTAAGATGTTTGAATTAATCGATAACGTTCCTCAAAATGCAATTATTAAAGTGATTGGTGTTGGCGGAGGTGGAGGCAATGCCGTTGATCATATGGTGAAGAATAACGTTGAGGGTGTTGAATTTATTTGTGCTAATACAGATGCGCAAGCGTTAAAGAGGCTAAGCTCAAAAACCATCATTCAGTTGGGTAGTCAGTTGACCAAAGGTTTGGGAGCCGGTGCAAATCCCGAAGTTGGGCGTCAAGCTGCGATTGAAGATCGCGAACGTATTCAGGAAGTATTATCTGGGGCTCACATGGTTTTCATTACCGCAGGAATGGGCGGTGGTACAGGCACAGGAGGAGCACCTATTGTAGCCGAGGTGGCTCGTGAACTAGGCATATTGACGGTTGCGGTAATTACTCGACCTTTCCCTTTTGAAGGACGTAAGCGCCAACGAGTTGCCGAGCAAGGAATAGCGGCGTTGGCTGATCACGTAGATTCCTTGATCACGATTCCTAATGAAAAGTTACTGTCAATTCTGGGTGCAGATACCAACTTATTAGATGCGTTCTCTGCCGCCAACGATGTGCTATTGGGAGCAGTAAAGGGTATTTCTGATTTAATCATGAAACCCGGATTGATCAACGTTGATTTTGCAGACGTGAAAACGGTGATGTCAGAAATGGGAATGGCAGTGATGGGTACTGGTTCAGGGATCGGTGAGCATCGAGCAAGAGATGCCGCTTTAGCGGCCATACACAGCCCTTTGCTAGAAGATTTTAAGCTAGACGGCGCGCACGGAATTTTGGTGAACATTACGGCGGGTGAAAACCTTTCTCTGGGTGAGTTCTCTGAAGTGGGCGACACTGTGGAGGAATTTGCTTCTGACGAAGCCACCGTAGTGGTCGGAACGGTTATTGATCCTGAGTTGACTGATGAATTGAAAGTTACTGTGGTCGCGACAGGGTTAGGTCGTGCTAATGAAGTGCC
>JAESQG010000494.1 GCA_016765265.1 Pseudomonadales bacterium
CAAGTGGCGAAGAATTTCTTTTTGTCGCGAGAAAAAACCTTCATCAGAAAATTCAATGAAATTCTTTTGGCTCTACAGATTGAAAGAGAGCTCGATAAGAGCGAAATTCTCGCCTTGTACATCAACAAAATTTACCTAGGCCACCGCTCATACGGGATTGCAGCCGCCGCCCGGGTTTATTATGGATTGGACATCAGTGAGTTAGAGCTACCACAACTGGCAATGATTGCTGGACTTCCTAAAGCCCCCTCCAGGTATAACCCCATCACCAATGCCACAAGAGCCTTAGCGCGCAGGAATTGGATTTTACAACGTATGCTTAACCTCGACTATATCGACCTACTTACCTACCAGCACGCAGTAAAAGCCCCGGTTATTGCGGAATACCATGGCTTGCGACCTGAAGTGGAAGCGTCTTATTTAGCAGAAATGGCCCGCAAGGAGATGCTGGATCGCTTTGGCAAACAAGCCTACACCGGCGGATATAGTGTAGTAACTACAGTCCACTCCAAACTACAAGAATACGCAAATAGAGCAGTCCAAAACGGCTTACAGAGTTACGATAAACGCCACGGTTATCGGGGACCGGAGAGCCGTATCGAATCACCCTCCCCAGAAGAAGCAACCCCCAGACTCACGGAAGAGTGGCTGGCTACCTTACAGGGGAAATTAAAAAAGTACCCCGTGATCGGATCATTGCTACCGGCAGTAATCACATCGGTTGAAGATGAGAGAGCCACTGCAATAATAAAACGCAGCAATGCAAAACGTTTTACTCCTAACAACCAAACTGAAATCACTTTAACATTAGAATCTATTAAGTGGGCTAGACCCTACATCTCGGTCAACCAAAAAGGCCCAAAACCTAAACTGATGTCCGATACTGTTGCCGTTGGCGATGTCATCAGAGTAAAGCCTTCGTATTACGAAAGTGATAACATTTCATGGGTGATGGGCCAACTGCCGGAAGCCCAGGCTGCTTTGATCGCCCTCTCTCCGGAAAACGGCGCTATACAAGCCATAGTGGGCGGCTTTGATTTTCATCAAAGCAAATTCAACCGTGTGTTACAAGCAGGCCGTCAAGCAGGCTCGAACTTCAAACCCTTTATTTATACCGCTGCATTAGCCAATGGATTTACTGCGGCTTCCATCATTAACGATGCCCCGGTAGTCTTTAACGACAAAAGCCTTGAAAGCACCTGGCGCCCGGAAAACTCCAGCGGCAGATTCTTCGGCCCAACTCGGCTGAGATAAGCACTGTACAAATCTCGAAATCTAGTGTCAATTCGGTTATTGCGTAAAATGGGCATAACAAAGGCTATCGATTACGCCTCTCGATTCGGCTTTGATCCTGACACTCTCCCGAGAGACCTATCCCTCGCTTTAGGCAGCGCCGCAGTGACGCCACTTGAAGTAGCCACAGGTTACACCGTCTTTGCCAACGGTGGATACAAGGTATTTCCATATTTCATTCACAGTATAAGTGATAACGAAAGCAAAGTTATCTTTCAGGCGGCACCGGTTTTCGTTTGTCATGACTGCACGGAAATGGATGAAACCTCCGCATCAGCCAACCCTCTTGTTTCCCACCAAGACGAGATCGAACCCCAGCCTTTGGTGGAAAATACAAACCTGATAGAAAATGAGGCCTTGGTAGATAGTGATATCTTGACGGAAAACCAGCTCTGGACCGAAGAACAACTCGCGGCGGAAGAAGCCGAAAAAGAGCTGATAGCAGCTGAAGACCTTTTTTTGCTAGACAGCGGCTTACTGGAACGGCAAGAAGAAAGCCCCAAATACGCTGAGAGAATAGTTGAATCCAGAATTATCTATATCGTTAATTCAATTTTGCGGGACGTCATAAAAAGGGGCACCGGACGCAAAGCCAGACAACTGAAACGAAACGACTTAGCGGGGAAAACCGGCACGACCAACGATCAAAAAGATGCCTGGTTTTCAGGCTTCAATCAAGACCTTGTGGTCACTACATGGCTGGGATTTGATACACCAAAAACATTAGGCGCGAGAGAGTACGGCGGCACCGCTGCGCTGCCCATTTGGATCGAATTTATGGGAAAAGCACTCAAGGGGAAAGCAGAAAAAAAACAGAAACAGCCCGAAGGTTTAGTTACCATTAAAATCAACCCGAAAACAGGTGAGCGTGCAAAGCCGGGGCACAACGACGCCATCTTTGAAATCTTTCGCAAAGAGCTGGCCCCGAAAAAACAGACAACGAACAACGGCCACTCAATCTCTTCACAGCAACAAGAAACATCCACCCTGGAAGAGTTATTTTGACCTAGAAACCTCTAGAAATCATCAACCGATTTCAACGGGTAATGAGCGGGATAAGGCTGCCGTGCTACTCCAGAATCCACCGCAGCTCGCGCAACAGCAGCCGATACCAACGAAAACAGTCTAGGGTCCATGGGCTTAGGAATAATATATCCAGGACCAAACTCTAAGGACTCGCCGCCGTACACATCAATGACTTGTTGAGGAACGGGCTGTTTTGCAATTTCTCGGATGGCATTCACTGCCGCAATTTTCATCTCACCATTGATGGAAGTAGCTCTGACATCAAGGGCACCCCGAAATATGAAGGGAAAACAAAGCACGTTATTCACTTGGTTAGGATAATCACTACGCCCTGTGGCGACGATAATATCATCTCTAATCTCATACGCCAGCTCAGGCCGAATCTCAGGATCCGGATTAGCCAAGGCGAAAACGATAGGATTATCCGCCATTGATCTGAGTAGCTCAGGCGATAATAAGTTGGCGCTAGACACACCCAAAAACATGTCTGCCCCTTTTAATACATCTTGCAAAGTACGGCTCGCCGTTACGTTAGCGAACACCGCTTTATAGGGATTCAAATCGTCTCGCTCAGACTGAATAACGCCATTGCGGTCCAACATACTAATATTTTTCTTTTTCGCACCCAACTCCATAAGCAATTTTATCGACGCTACGCCTGCTGCACCGGCCCCGACACAAACAATTTTGATATCTTCGATTTTTTTATGCTGAATTTCGATGGCATTGAGTAACCCGGCGGCAATAATGATCGCAGTTCCGTGTTGGTCATCATGAAAAACAGGAATGTCACATTGCTCGACCAATAACTTTTCAATTTCAAAACATTCTGGCGCCTTAATGTCCTCTAGATTAATCCCGCCAAAGGTTGGCGAAATGCGCCTGACGGTATCAACAAAAGCGCGACTATCTTCTGCCTGTATCTCAATATCAAATACGTCTACACCGGCGAATCGCTTGAACAGTACGCTTTTACCCTCCATCACCGGCTTGCTAGCCAGCGCACCCAGTTCGCCCAGCCCCAATATCGCAGAGCCATCAGTCACCACAGCCACTAAATTACCTTTGTTAGTGTATCGGTAGGCTGCTTCTGCATCTTGCGCAATTTCTCGCACGGGTTCAGCGACTCCAGGACTGTACGCGAGAGACAGATCTTCTGGTGTTTCAGTAGGCTTGGTAATCGTAACGGACACTTTGCCCGGCTTAGGATTAGCATGGTAATCCAATGCTGCTTTCTTTAGATCCGTCATCGGTCTTTTTTATCTCCTCAAGCGCCATTATCTATTTTCATAAACTCAAAATGACAGGGCTAGTGACCCAGGATGGTTAATAGTGATCATCCAAGGCTTATAGTGTTTCTTTAACGTTTTTCCATTCTTGGTACGATCGATTAGCCATCCTCGTGCCTCAAGCTCTTGCCCCGCTACCAACTTCTGTCGAATACTGTGGAACGATTTCCACCTGTCTCTCGGAATTCTTAGCACTATGTTACTCTTAATATCAATCCATACCGTTTTTTTTGCTAAAAAAACGCCTTCAATCTCGCCCGAAATAACAGCAAACCCCTCTTTCAGTTTAGCAGAATCCGCAGCACGAACCGCGTGATAAGGATCTGCCCAGACACCCAGCCTTTTTTTCCGCGCCACTCTTTCTGCGTGAAGATAGCAGGGGGCGGCACAGTCGTTAGGGGCAATAAGCACTTGAAACCCGTATCCTTTTTCTAACAACTGCGCGGTGACGTTAACACCAGAACCCGCAAATACATGGGCCAAGATACGGCCATAACGATCCTTACGCTGAGCACCAAGACGTAGTTGAATTGGTTTCCCCACGGTCAACAGCGACTGCAAGAACAGTGTAGCCTGCTGGGCTAAAGGCTCCGAAGGTAGCAGTTTGCGCGCCATCTCCGGCGTATTAATTCCTATTAGCCGAATTTTTCGGCCATCTGTCAGACTTAAAGTATCGCCATCGTAAACCGACTTAAGTACGCCAACGGACTGATGACTCGACTTAGGTTTATCATTTTCACAGGTAGCGGCCACCTCATTACTAAGCATCAACCCGCTAAGCAACAGCGCACCAAGAAAAAAAAGAGAGGCTGTCCACAGGGACCCCTCTCTTTTCTGTCCGGCAGTACGCTCTACTGGCCAGACCCTATAGCAGCAACCAAAAGAAAAGCTGCAACCAAAAAAAAGCTTAAAAATACAATAAGTATATGTATTTATGAGGTTATTTCTTAGATTTTCCCAGAGCACCAAAGCGCTTATTGAACTTGTCAATACGGCCTCCAGTGTCGATTACTTTTTGAGTGCCCGTATAAAATGGGTGACATGCGGAACAGATATCTAAATGGATATCTTTACCAAGAGTTGATCGAGTTTCGATCACATTACCGCAACTACAGGTTGCCTTAATATCGGTATAATTGGGATGAATATCTTCTCTCATGCTTAAAACCTCATTGTATGTGCCGCCACCCAAGCCCTTTCGTTGAGCACCGCACGGAAAATTCAGAGCGCGAATCATACCAAAGTGTAGCGGATACACAAGTTTCTATGAATAAAATCCACAATTTTTCCCTTGCGACCCAGTCTCAAAAGGGGCTACCTTATGATTCTGCTTAACTCAAGTAACCTGGATTCTGTGAAAACAAATCAACCTATATTGAAATTCGCTATCCCTTCGCCACTACGGCGCGAGTTTGATTATTCTGCGCCTCTGGATCTAGCCGCAGAGTTTTGTACCATAGGCACCCGCTTCACCATACCCTTTGGTAAACGAAAACTCACGGGGCTGCTAGTAGGCATTAGCGATCAAAGTGATGTGCCTCCTGAAAAGTTAAGACCCGCCCTTGCAGCCCTCGATACAGAAACACTCTTACCCGATTCTCTGTTCAATATGTGTCTCTGGGCCAGTCAATATTACCAACACCCGATTGGGGAAGTGTTAAGTAATGCGCTGCCAGTCCTACTAAGACATGGTGCACCTGCCAAATTGGACCGTGAGCTGCATTATCGAATCACCACTAAAGGCGAGCTTATCGATTTAGATGATCTCAAAAGAGCGCCACGCCAAGCAAAAGCCTTAGCCATTTTGCGGGAACATCCTCAGGGCCTTACTCAAAAAGCGCTGTCATCCTTAAACGTAACAACTACTCATTTAAAGGGCTTACTCCACAAAGGTCTTGCCAAACAAGAGCATCTTGAACATAAACGCAGTTGGCCCATAGGTGAGTCACCCCTGGCAGAGCCCGCACTTACTCTCAACGAAGAGCAAGCCGCTGCAGTGAATGCTATTAGCCAAAAGCGCGATGAATTCACTCCCATTCTCCTCCACGGCATCACCGGTAGCGGCAAAACTGAAGTCTATTTGCAGCTGATAGAAAAAGCGCTTAGCGAGGACAAACAGGTGCTCGTCTTAGTGCCGGAGATTGGCCTGACACCGCAGACAATTCAACGCTTTCAAAATCGTTTTCGATGTGCTATTTCAGTCCTCCATTCAGGCCTAACCGATAATCAACGTCTACAGAGCTGGTTGAAAGCGCGTAGTGGTGAAACCCACATTATTATCGGCACCCGCTCAGCTATCTTCACCCCCATGATACGCCCAGGGATGATCATCGTGGACGAAGAGCATGATTCGTCCTTCAAGCAACAAGATGGCTTTCGATATTCCGCACGGGATCTCGCTGTTTATCGCGGCAAAAAAGAAAACATCCCCGTGATATTGGGGACTGCCACGCCATGCTTGGAGTCATTACACAACGCCAATTTAAAACGTTTTCAATATATACCCCTGACTAAAAGAGCAGGCGGTGCTCAGCCTCCACAATTTCAACTACTCGACATTCGAACTCGAAAACTGAATAACGGACTGTCGGCTGAACTCATAGAGAAAATAAAACAGACTGTTACTAGAGGCGAGCAGGTTTTGCTTTTTCTCAATAGGCGCGGCTATGCACCGACCATGATCTGCCATGACTGTGGCTGGATGGCCCAATGTCCTCGATGCGATGCCCGCTACACCATTCATAAAACACCGCCGCACTTACACTGCCACCATTGTGGTGCTGAACAAGCTATTACCCCAGCGTGCCCTCAATGCGGCAGCCGTGATTTGCTGCCCTTGGGCCAAGGTACGGAAAAACTGGAAGAGGCTGTAAGAGAGCTTTTCCCTAAAGTACCAGTGCAACGAATTGATCGCGATAGCACCAGCCGCAAAAATGCAATGTCTGACATCATTAAGCAAATCAG
>JAESQG010000495.1 GCA_016765265.1 Pseudomonadales bacterium
AAAAGCCTTTTCTCATTCTATCTTTATAGGTTTCGATGCCACTCAGGTGCTCGGTCACATTGACAGTCAGTTGCCCTAACCAATGCTCAAGGCTGGCGGACAGTAGCGCCTCTTTGCTACCGTAATATCGATAGATTGTTTGTAATGAGGTATTTGCTGACTTAGCGATTTCACCGAAACCCACTTGCGATATAGGTCTGTCAGAAAAAAGATCCAGGACCGCATTTTCAATGCGCCGTTGAATAGTAGGACTCAGCAATGTGCGATCAAGTGGTTCGGACGCCTTCTTGCGTGGCATATCTCTTGACTCAGGGGTTAGTGAATAGTGATTAGTGAAAAGCAATAAAACGCTATAGGACCATAAATTCTTATACAGTTCAATCAATAAACAGCTAAACACTTTTCACATGGTTATCAATTAAATGGTGTAGTGATACAACAATGGACAGTGGTGTAATTGGTGTTACACTTTATCCCCTAGAAGCTCATTTTATAGACCTAGTGAGCTTTAATTGATCGATTGGCCTTATAAATACAGGTGCCCTTAGTACCCACCAGTGGGATTATAGATGAGTCAAATGAAAAGTGTTCCTTACATTTGTGCTATTGAGCAAGGACCCAGTGTCGCTTCTTGGGGCTCCGTCAGCATCAGAAGTGCTTTCCCTTTTTTACGACCTAAGGAAAACCCCTCCCACTTCAAACCCGTTCAAGATTTGGTTTCTCCCCCGAGCAGCCGGCTTATTGAACACTATATTGAGTGGGCGGGTGCTCCCAAATCCAGCTATCAAGACGAAGTCCCCCCCCATCTTTTTTCTCAATGGAGTATTCCGCTTGTCACTCGCGTTTTACATCAAGCTCGGTATCCTCTTAAAGAAATCGTCAACCAAGGTTGTAGCGTCAAGATTAATGCAAAAATACCTCGCGGTGAAAAGTTGTGGCTCACAGCACGACTTATAAATCTTGATGAGTCCGAAAAACGGATACGTTTCGCAGTAGAGGTCTCTACTTCCACCGCAGATTTGCCCAATGCTATTGTAGCCGTATTTAACTTAATTCTTGCTCCTGAGATTAGCGAGGCTAAAATTCGCAATAGAAAACGCCCGGAATCAGATGGCTTCTGCATCTCAGGTCATTGGTCTGCCGATGACGACGATGGTTTCCGCTTTGCCCTTTTAACAGGTGATTTTAACCCAATTCATTGGATAGACCCTTTGGCTAAACGCTCAAATTTTGGTGGCAAGGTACTACACGGATTCGCTAGTTTAAGCCGAACCTGGGAAAGCATACAATCGTTACAGCCATCGTCGTCTAAAGCGGACCAACGAATTGAAGAAATTAGCGTGAAGTTTCTACAGCCTATCCGACTACCCTCAACTGAGTTAAAGGTAATGACATCGCCTAAAACCGATAAAAAGGGAGGGCGCCGACTAAAGGTGCGGGGGGAAAACAACGATCTGCATTTAGTCGGTAAATTTAAATTTGCGCAAACTTAGCGCCTCAAGTAGAACCTCACACTAGTCTCCCAGATACTCACTTAACCCGGTGTCGACAAGCCACCGTTAACACTCAAGGTCTGTCCGGTAATTGCATCGGAAGCAGCTGATGAAAAAAATGAAACCGCTTCCGCAATATCCGTGGTCTTGACATCAAACAACATACGTTTTTTCAGGTTTTCTAGTACTCCCCCTTTTTCTCCATCACTTTCCAGTTTTTTAGATCCTTGCCCCCAACGTGGGATTGAATCTGATATAAAACTCATGGAAACAGTATTAATCCTGATATTCTCTCGCCCGAATTCTCGTGCCAAGGCTCTCGTCATCTGCATCATGCCAGCAATAGAACCACCAATCATGGACTCTCCCACTGTTGCAATTCGTCCCGCATCAGAACCAATCATCACAATCTTACCGCCTCCGCTTTTTACCATATAAGGATAAGCAGCCTTCACAGAAAAGGCCCGAGACAACCAGTGCGCCTTTATATAGGTATTGATATCGTCATTACTCATATCACTAAAAAACTTGAATGCGATGGAATCACTACTAGCTCCCGCCCCACTGACCACTAAGTTGTTAAGCTGGCCGAACTGCTCATATACTCGGCTCATCATGGCTTCCAATTGGTCCGCATGAGTCAAGTCCGCGTGCTCAAAGTGCGCAGCACCTCCCTCAGACTTAATTTCCTTAACGGTCTCAAGACCAGCCTCTTCATTCCGGCCACTAACGATAACCGTTGCGCCTTGTGAGGCTAGCTTGTGCGCTACGGCTTTGCCTATGTGCGCAGTGGCACCGGTAACTACTGCTACTTTGTCGGATAGATTGTATTTATCAGTCATAATACTACTCCGTCATCTCCGATTTCACCCTTTAGCTAAGGAGGATGCACAATCAAAGGTACTCAGATTTTATGGTGGATAGAAAGTGATAGTTTTAAAAAAACAGAACGCGAGTATCGCATGGAAGAATAAAAATTCCAAACTAGTCAGTTAGGCACGTTTATCGAAGTTAGGCACGTTTATCGAAGTTAGGCACGCGATGATGAAGCAACACCTATTCTTGTATTGAGTTGAAATCCCCCGCTGTTGGTATCATTAACGAGTCCTGATGATCGGATTCATTCAACTCCTGCTCAGCCGGGTTTTGATATACCCAACCATTCCCGTTTACACTTTCCATGGAATAGCTGCCGTTGGGCGTAGTGATTGTTGCAAAGCTTGTTTTATTACCATTGTTTGAAGGACTAAAGGTGAATACCACTGGATATTGATCCTGATGACCTTCCAAATGCCCACTCCAACTTCTACCGCCATTAGGATAGACTTTAGATTGCTCAACTGACACAACAAATTCACTACCGCCCGGTAACATTAACTTAAATTTATCGCCCTTATTTACGCCCTTCACTTTTTCATTATCAAACTGAATCGCCGTTTTTACTGTTATGCGATCGTTTAGTGTGATCTCGGGTTTCATCTCAACATCCGTGATCCATACTTCAGAGATCCATACTTTAGAGATCCATACTTTAGAGATCTTAGAGGCATCGTTGATATCTAACACCTGAATCTCTTCCGATATTGATTTTAACGGTAAACTCAAAGCGGATTGATCGCGTTTTATTGTCCGCGGGAGTGGGACACTTTTTTCGCTTTTCCTGCTTGTTACTGAAACCAACTCCCGAGTTTCATCCATTTTCTCCAGTCTTGCCTGCTCCTCACCTTTATTTGTATTCATATACACTATCAATGTAGTGAGAAAAATTAAGACGCTTGCAACAACTATTTTATTCATCGTAATATTCTCTCGCTTGGTGATGCTTGATAGATTAAAACTTAAAACTGAGCTAGGACTAATTCTGCTGCATCCACCTCAGCCTGGCTCTGCGCCACTAAAGCTTCAGCCGTCTGAAGAGCTTGGCTAGTGGTAGTCACCAACGCATTTTGAATATTGTAGTTGCTCACTGCCTGATTTACCGCATCCACCGCGTTATTGTAAGTGCTAACCGCTAGGTTATAAGCATCATTTGCTGCGAGGTAAGCTTGATACAACGCTAACTGCACTTCATAAGGTTGACCAGCAGAGGCGTTAAAATCGTTGATGGCATTGACTAAGTTTCCGTAAGACGCATTAACATTATTGAGTTCAACCGAGTAATTGTCGTAAGCGCTATAATAAGCAGTAAGTGCAGCATCTCTTACACTAACCGCGTCAGTGTAATCTTGCTGTGCAGCAGTATAAGCAGCAACGGCGGCGGTAAAATTATCCTGCGCATTCGCTAATTGGAGTTCAGATCCATCGGTAACCTCATCCGAAACTGCGGTCTCTAAGTAATTCGCTATTTGTGGTCCTGTCATATTTAGCGCATAGGCAGCATCGGCTCCCCAGTTTGGCTCGAATCGATCTATACCGCAGGCAGAGCCATTGCAGTCTAAATCAGGATTAGAATACTTATAAATTTTACCGGAAAAATAATCCACATTGAACGTAGATTGGTAGGCCATGATGGTAACAAAGTTGCCCTCCTCCCCGTGACCTAAAGCATAATCTAAAGTGCCACCCACCCCATTCAGGTTTCTGGAATGAGCCAAGCCCATGTTATGGCCCAACTCATGCGCCGTCACATAATCGGCGCAGGTATCAACAGCCACATGGCTAAAGGCATAGTCTTTTTCCCAGCTGTTACTAAAATCTCCACCGGTTCCATTACCCCCTATCCACGCAATACCACAGCCACCTTGAGCCGGATCATAAGGACGATAAAAAACCACCATATCAGCGCCGTATTCACTTCTCAGCGACGCTATATTTTCAAAAGCGGGATGCTGAGCATAGGTCATCTCCTGCAACGCCACACCCGCGTTATTCGCCTCTTCGTAGTCCACCTCTACTGAATGTACCATTCTTAATTCTAGATCCACTAAGCTATCGGCATAAACCTGGTTAGTCACATTTAGCAAATGTTGAAAACGCGTTTCCGGCTCACCATTGTATCGTGCCGCAACCCCTGGAGTGTAAACCACTAACACATCAATAGTCGTTGGTTCAGCTTGTGAAAGTTGAGCGGCTAAAACCAATGGAAGGGTCATAGTATTTTTCAGTAGTTTGCTAAGGTTCATGGTGATGCCTCTTTGTTAATCCTGGATTCAATATTTTCAGGTGGTCTGTTTTCGCTGTAATAGGTTTAACAATGGAAAAGATGTGCCAGGAGGACGGGCATGATTTTGGTAATATTTACATTTTTCAGAGACCATCACCTGATGGTTTAACTTATTGTATTTAAAATGAATTATTCGAGCAGTTTTGAGGAATAAAATTTTATGCAAGTTCGAGAGGGAAAAAATATTTTTAATGAAAAAATAAATATACTTTTTTGTGACCTAGTCAGCAGAAGTACTTTGACGGACATAGAAGAGATAAAGCTAAGCGCGTCACAGAGTCAACAAATAGTTGTCGCGTCAAAATATCGAAACAGAGAGCGGTTCCCACCCTATCGCTAGACTTTAACTGACGCCGAACGCCAAAGCAAAAATAC
>JAESQG010000496.1 GCA_016765265.1 Pseudomonadales bacterium
TTATCGTCCCACCCTCTGGGTGAGTTGTGTTTGGTGGAAGAACCATCGCAGACCCCTGATTTTAAAGAGATTGCATTGTACATCAATTTCTTAACTGCTGAATTTAGGATAAAGACCACCACTGTAAAGACTGCAAATAATAGACTGGATGCGAGATTGTCGACTTTTTCATTGGCAGTAGCGCCGTAATCGCGGAGCACTTCAACATGAAAATCACTAGGTAATAAGTTTATCTGTAAGTCGGTTATTAATTCATGCACATCTTTGGCGACGCTGACGGCATTGCTACCACGCTGCTTTGCGATGCTGATGGCCACCATTGGAAAACTATTTTTAGCTGCGCGATACTCAGGATGTTTTTCGGAAAAATCTATCCAGGTATAATGATTTGGCTCGGCAGGACCATCGATGATTTCAGCAACATCTTGCAAAAATACCGGCACGCCATCAACAACGTTGATCACCGTTTGTCGTAATGCGCCCAAGTCGCGAATGAAGTCACCACTTTCGAGTAAAAAAGAAGTGTTGTCCAATGACCAATAACCCGCAGTTTGTAATACATTTGATACTTGTAGGGCATTCACAATGTCGCTGCTAGTACTTTGTCGTGCAGCCAGGCTTTCTGGCTGCAGAAGAATGCGAATGGTCCGAGGTCGGCCACCGGTGACTTTTACTTCGCTGGTATCGCTAACGGTTTGTAAATAGGTGGAAATCTCATCGGCTACGCGACGTAATTCATAATCACTAGACCGCTCGGGCTTATCGCTCCACAGAGCCAGTATTACAATAGGGACGTCATCCACTTCAATAGGTTTAACTACCCAGTTTTTTACAACATTTGGCATTTCATCCTGATTTGAATAAACCTTGTTGTAGGTGTTTAAGATAGCGTCTTCACGATTTTCTCCCACGTAAAAACGTAGAGTCACTGAAGTTTTGCCTGCCATAGATGAGGAATAAACGTTTTCTACACCCGTGATCTGCGATAGCAATTTTTCCAATGGAATGGTCACTTGCCTTTCCACTTGTTTAGCCGATAAGCCGGGCGAATGTACTAACACATCTACCATGGGAACTACGATTTGCGGTTCTTCTTCTCGTGCTGTGAAGTTTAGGGCAATGATGCCGAGTATTAATGACATAAAAATGAACAACAGGGGTAGGCCGCCCGATAAACTATAGGCAACCACTTTGTCCAGCGGGTTGGAGTAGGGGTTAGAAGACTTCATAAATAAGTCCTACATTAATGTGAGATAATCCTTATCTACACTCTTAGCTAAAGCCGATTAACTTCGAATAAGAGTATTTTGATCCGTGTGGTCGAAGGTTTTTCCGTATATATCAAGCACTGTGGTTTCTTCATAGGTCATTACGTTACCTTCAACAACGACCTTATGCTCGAATGAAACCGTGCGGGCGTTATCCCGCATAAAGGGAGACTGAACAACTCCCCAATCCTTATCACCATCAATGGCTTTAACTGAAAATTCCACGCGGCCATTTTTATCGGAAACATTCCCTCCTGCTAGTAAGCCAACAGCTCTAGGAATGTTGACCGATTGGGTCAGCACACCGGTTTCTGGGTCGAAGGTCCAATAACCGATTTGATCGTGGAACACGGCCCCATCACTTTTATTACTGACTACTTGGTGATATTTAACAACCACGAGTGTTTGTTTTTTTGCATTTGTTACATCACCAACCGCTACAATAGAAATAGTTTCAAAATAGGGTGTATCTTCTGAGCTACCCGGTATCGGTGCAATGTCTATACCCTTATCTCCTTTCCATACACCGATTAAATGTTGTAATGGTCCAAAGTCGACATCACTCATTTTTACACTCCTGTTATTGTTTCTATAACCGTATCTATAATACTTACCATTATCGCATCGATATCGCATCGATATCGCTCGAGTTTCATCTTAACAGGAATGTTTTGTAATGTGAATGTGAGGCAAACTCGATCCAACGCTGGAGCGATTGTCCCTATTTTGACAGTCTTATTTTGCTGGAGATTTGAAGAGTCTATATTATTGCCTACATTTATGGCTGTTCAATTTGAGGCTTTTCCATGAAGGCTATAAATACCAAGCTAATAATAAAGCCCGCCCCAATTACGTAGAAGGCATCGTTAAAAGCCAGTATGGTACTTTCGCGGCGAGCTATACCTGCGATGGCGCGCAAAGCTTGCTCATGGGCTAGAACGGAGTCCGCGCCCAAACTAGTAAAATAGGCCTCTAGTTTTTGCAGCCTTTCTACTGTCGCTGGTACATAGAGAGACACTGCCTCAAGAATATGGTTGGAGTGAAATTGTTGGCGTACCGAGAGAAAAGTGGAGAGCATGGCAATACCAATAGAGCCGCCCAGGTTGCGCGTCACATTAAATAGTCCTGATGCTGATCCCACCTGTTCTTGCTCAATTCCTGCGGTAGCGATGACGGACAGCGGAACCATTATAAAGGGCATTCCTATTCCACGTATGACGTGGGGGAGAAGGATGTGGTCGTGGCCGTAGTCAGCAGTCATGTGAATGTTCAGCAGGCAACTAAGACCAAATATACTGGCTCCTATAGCTAATAGCAATCGTAAGTCTACGACTTTCATAAGGCTCAAAGCGATGGGGACAACAATTAACTGAGGTAAACCCACCCACATCATTACCTGTCCGATTTGCATAGCGTTGTACCCTTGTATTTGTGCAAGGTATAGCGGCATAACAAAAACAGACCCATACAGTCCTAGCCCTAAAAATAAATTGACACCGTTAGCTAATCCAAAATTACGTCGCGCGATCAGGCGAAGGTTAATAAAGGGTGTCTTTTGACGCAGCTCTATAAAGACAAAGGAAGCTAAGGCAAATACAGCGAAGATACTTCCATAGGCAATAAAATCAGATTCAAACCAGTCTTTACGATTGCCTTCTTCAAGCATTATTTGTGCTGCCCCAAGCCCTAATGCCATAGCTAAAATACCAAACCAATCACCGTTTTTGAGTAAATTGAGTTGTGGCTTGGAAGCGGCTAGACCGCGCCAGAGAATAATAAACATAATCGAAGTGGGAATAATTTGGAGATAAAATATCATTTGCCAGCCAAAGTTCTCCGATAAATAACCGCCCAAAGTAGGGCCAATGGTAGGCGCTTGAGTGGCGGTGAGAGCAAAGAGGCCCATACCGATTGCCTGTTTGCTTGTAGGTAAAAGATTGAGAATAATAGTGAATGATAGCGGTATTAAGGCGCCACCAAAAAGACCTGCCAATGCGCGAAACACCAACATCGACTCTAGGTTCCATGCTATAGCGCAACACAGAGTCGCAGTCATAAATAGCACTATGTTCCAGAGGATGTAGCGGCGTAGCCCAAAAACTGAAGCGATCCAACCCGTAATGGGGATAACAATAATTTCAGTAGTGAGATAGGCTGTGGATATGAAGGAGCCTTCTTCAAGAGTAGCTGAAAGCGCACCTTGGATATCTTTCAAAGAGGCGTTTGTTATATGTATGTTAAGCACTGCTATAAATGCACCGAGTACGCCACCAAATACGGTCAGCCAAGTACTCGGGGATACGTAGTCGGCATCCTTGGTGTTAGTAGTGGTACTCATAGGTGTTAGTAATAGTACTCATAGGTGATCAGGGCTTTATATTATGCGTAGATTATTAGACATTAATTTTAATAGAGCAGATTTTTACAAATATAGTATTTATTAATTGTGTGCTCAGAGGTTGATTAATTCGATATTGCGAGATGAGTAGAATCTTTGTTTGGACCACTTCGGGTGTCAACGGCTGCCGCCACTGACATTCCTGAACGTAGGAGACTAACTAGCGGATTACTTTTATCCAGCATAATTTTTACCGGTACTCGCTGCACTATTTTTGTAAAATTGCCCGTAGCGTTGTCAGGTGGAAGCAGGCTGAACTCTGCACCGCTAGCAGGCGATAGGCTGTCGACGACTCCATCGATGGATTCTTCAAATGCGTCCACAGTTACAACTACTCTTTGTCCAGCAATCATATTTTTAAGTTGGGTTTCTTTAAAGTTGGCGATAACCCATATGTCGTCCAGTGATACAATAGCCATCTTGCGGGCGCCTACCTGCATGTACTCTCCGTCTTCAACATGTTTTGCTCCGATGATGCCGTCTTTTGGTGCTCGAATGTCAGAAAGATACAATGCAATTTTAGCTAACTTTACTTCAGCATCGGCACGGTCTTTGGTTGCATTCACTTCGCCTTTTGTCGCTGCGATGACTTTGAGTTGTACTTTGGCTGCCGTTAAATTTGCTTTGGTGCGATTAAGCTCGGCTTTAGCTCTGGCCACATCTGTGAGCGCGTGATCATAAGCTTGCTTCTGAGCGAAA
>JAESQG010000497.1 GCA_016765265.1 Pseudomonadales bacterium
GCGCGGTGGGCATTAAAAGAAAAGTATTTTAAAATCCCCCCCGTAGATATGGCGAGAGATAGCTTGAGTATTCCGATCAGAATAAGAAAGGAGGTTGAAGTGAATTCTCGGTAGGGTCTGTTACAAACCGGGCGGTTAGCTAAATAGGTAATCGATTGGGTCTGTTGTCACCATGGTTATTAAAAATGACACTTAGCATAACAAATCATACAATTAGCACAATATAAATCATCCAATTCGCTTGACTAACTTCGTCATATTCGCATACGCTATATCAGTAAATACGCGATATGGTGGCAAATGACGAATATATATCCTCGGTGGCAAAAAGCGAACATACAAGAAGCCATGAGTACGCGCCGCGTTCTCCTACTTTCCGGTGCGAGACAATGCGGAAAAACGACATTGGCAAAAGAGCTCATTGATGAGAATACCGAATATCGAACACTGGATGATCTCACACTCAAACAAGCCGCGGAAAGTGACCCACATGGCTTCGTCAAACACAACAAGCGCACCCTGATTATTGACGAAGTACAACGCGTACCCCACCTGTTACCTGCCATTAAGAAAGCCGTTGATGAGGACACGCGACCAGGCCAATATCTCCTGACAGGCTCAGCTAACATACAAGCCTTACCAGGTGTGCAGGAATCACTTGCAGGTCGTATCACAAAGTTACGCCTTCGTCCCTTGAGCCGCGGTGAACAGTATCGCGCTACTCCGCAGTTTATTGATCGGGTATTTTCAAACACACTCGAAACGCCGCAAACTCATTACGACAAGGACAGCCTCATTGAAATGGCATGCGCTGGCGGCTTCCCCGAAGCACTCCTGCTACAGGGGAGAAAACGTAGGCGATGGCATATTGATTACATTGATGCCATTTTAGAACGCGACTTGAAAGACATTACCAAAATCCACCGCCTCGACCAGATGCAAGAGCTTGTCAGGATACTGGCAGCATGGTCATCAAAATTCATGAATAGTTCACAGATTGGTAGCAGTTTGTCTTTGCAGAAGCAGGCTCTCAACGCCTACATCAATGCACTCGAGGCGCTCTATTTAATAGAACGCATCAAGCCCTGGACACACACAGATTATGATCGTGTTGGTAAACAGGATAAATTGTTCATGGCTGACAGCGGCCTGGTGGCATCACTGCTGGGCTGGAACATAGATCGGGTTCGCTTTGACACAGATCGCTCCGGCAAACTCATTGAGAGCTTTGCCTTCAACGAACTGGCAGCACTGGTTGATGCCTCAGACGGACTGTATGAACTTAGACACTATCGGGATCGTCAAAAACGAGAAATTGATTTTCTCATCGAACGCGAAGATAGCGCAATGATCGGGATTGAAATCAAATCTGGCACCAACCTCAAAGCAGAGGACTTTAAACATTTAAAGTGGTTTGGGGAAACCCTTGCAGGAGATCGACTATTTACGGGTATTATCCTTTATTCCGGTGAACACATCGCTACATTCGGAGAAAATATGCTTGCCGTACCATTTGGCGCATTGTGGACGTAACGATTACTCCACCAGCGCCATCAGCGTCGTGGACACCCCTCCATATTTAACTCTTTCTGCAAAAAACATCTACTGGAGCCCGGAAAATAAGCCTCGCTACAATCCAGAAGACACGACTACGATTTAAGCCTATCCATCAAGCAAAAAACTTTTTCAGAGTTTTCTATCGTTCCAGAGATATAATAATTTTCCCCGTAAACTATCAAATGACCATGATTTATACTCTTGGGGAATAACTTATTATTAACAGGAAATTTAAAATTTTGTAAACATTCAAACTCACCTTGCACGAGCTCAACTCTTTTACCTGAAAAAAGTAAAATAGTCATTTTGTCATCAAGAAAAGAAACGATAATAAATACCCGAGCATTCCCGCTACGACTCTTCGATTTGTGGCGATCGGTTCAGGTTTATCAGTTCTTTTTATTATAGCGGTGGCTTTGATTCATCCCTTGATCTGGCCAGCTCTAGATAGTGTCCCTATACCGGAAGACTATGACCGAGACTACGGAGACCACCCTTTTAGACCTAGCCAAACAGAAACAGCCTCTAATGAATTTATCCACACGGAACAAATCGCTGAATCAGAAAAATGTGGATCTTGTCATAGGGATATCTTTAATCAATGGCTCCCTTCTACTCACAAGCAAGCAGCGTCTGACCCCACCTATGTCACCAACGTCTCACTTTTAGCCAAGAAAAAGGGAATCTCCGCAACGCGCTATTGCGAAGGCTGCCATGCACCGATTGCGCTACTAACGGGGGAATTAACGCAAGGGGGTGAGCACGGGGGCATAATCGGCACTCAAGCTAATATTGAGGGTGTATCTTGCATGTCCTGTCATGGCATATCCTCGCTCACTCATTTAAAAGGCGTTGCAAGTTATGTCTACACACCGCGACAGCCCTATTTGTTTGAACACAGTGATAACAAACTATTGAGGGCCATACATGATCTTTTAATCCGGGTAAAGCCAGATCAACATAAGAGTGATTTAGGCAATCCGTTATTTAAAGAACCCAAATTTTGTGCCTCTTGTCATACCCAATTTATGGATAAAGATCTAAACAATTGGGGCTGGATAAAGATGCAAGATGAGTATCAGGCTTGGCTAAGTAGCCCTTATTCAGCGCAACATGAAAAACAGTTCTCTAATACCAACATAACGCGCTGCCAAGATTGCCACATGCCACTCACCTACTCCGACGATCCCTCAGCAAACAAAGACAAAATGATTAGAGCGCATCGATTCCCTGGCGCGAATACCTTTCTTCCGATTTTGTCAGGGGACTCAGAGCAGCTTAAGATCACTCGACACTTTCTTCAATCCAACAAGATCAGAGTCAGCATCGACAAACCGAACCGAGCAGACGCGATACAAAATCGGCAAGCCCTAGACGAATCCATCCGAGGCCATAAAGAAGCACCCTACTATTACTATTTAGGGGAAGAGGCGAAGATAAATATTGTTCTCAGCAATCAAGGTGTGGGACACGACTTTCCTGGCGGTACACTTGATATCAATGAAGCCTGGGTGGAGTTTTTGGTGTTAGACGCAGAGGGAGCCACTGTCTTTACCAGCGGAGAGATAGGATCTGACAACAAAGTGGATCGAGATGCCTATTTCTACAGAGCTCAACCTATCGATAAAAAAGGTAACCTAGTTTGGAAACATGATTTGTTTAATATGGTGGGAGAATCTTTCAAAAGAGTGATTAAGGCCGGTGAATCGGATATCGTCGCTTACTCCTTCCCCATCCCCTCTTGGACTAAATCACCCATCACAGTGACAACTACACTTAAGTACCGAAAAATAAATGATCGTTATGCGCGGTGGGCATTAAAAGAAAAGTATTTTAAAATCCCCCCCGTAGATATGGCGAGAGATAGCTTGAGTATTCCGATCAGAATAAGAAAAGAGGTTGAAGTGAATTCTCGGTAGCGTCTGTTACAAACCGGGCGGTGTGAGCGGTTAATCGGGAAAAGGCCCACAGACATATGCCCCCCACTCAGCTGAATGGAGTATAACGTTTTAAATCAGACAGATCCCTAGCCACAGGTGAGGAGAGACCTTTATGATTTTGTCGTTAACCAATATCTATTGTCTTTTTAAGACTACTCCAAGCCCTGTAAAGACTCTACGATACCTATCATATAAGCTTCGTGATAACCACTACCACTCGCTCGCAAATTCACACCGGTTCTTACAACCACCAATTTCTTAGAAGGTATAATGGTAACTTGCTGCCCATGATATCCATTAAAATAATAGGTATCTTCCGGTAATAAAGGCAGCTTAACTCCATCGGTATTTAACCAAATCTGTGCACCGTAATCTTCTGCTACCAACGACGGTTGTAGTGCGTAGTCAATCCATTCAGCGGAGACGACCTGCTCGCCAAACCAATCTCCATTTTGTATATAAAGCTGACCCAGTCGAGCCCAATCACGTGGCGTCATAAAACCGTAAGTTCCACCGAGAAACTGACCACTGGCATCAAATTCAATGAATGCCGATCTAATATCAATTTTGTGGAAAAGTTGTGTTTGATAAAAATCATAGGCGTCCTGGAGGCTACCACCCACCGTATTTTGTACTATCTTTGCGAGAAGGTTGGCTTGTCCGGTGGAATATGAAAAAACGGCTCCCGGAGTGTTTATTAGTGGCCTAGATGCTACGTAGAGTGCCTGGTCTGGTTCGAGAAAGAGCATTTGCGTCAGCTCAGATAGGCCTGACGTATCTTCATTAAATTTCAGTCCAGAGGCCATATGCAAAAGATGCTTTGTCAGTATAGCCTCCTTTTCTGTACCCTCCCACCCAGCAATCGGTGCAGGTTCTTCAATATCAATAAGACCGTGGTCTTGTGTGATGCCTATAAGCGTGCTCGTAATAGATTTTGTCATTGACCAGCCTATCACAGGCGTATCCTCCGTGACTCCTAGCGCGTATTGCTCAGCGATCAGCTTTCCATCGTAGACCACTACCATTGACGTGGTATTTCTATCCTCACTATCAGGTCCAATAAACGCATTTGTGATGGCGTCGTCGAGTGCAATTACATTCAACCCCGGAATCAGACCGGGATGTAAACCCCCTAATCCTCGCGGCCAGGGTTGATCTTCCGGCAATACTGGCGGCTCTAACGCCTCAAATTCTTGCGCGTCAACCTCATCGATAGTTCGACCTGCCAACAATGTACACCCAATTCCATCTCGATAAATGGCTGTTGCTGTGGCGATTTTAGTGCCGAAAAAAATATCACCTACCGTCACTAGTTCTTCATCATAATCTACCTTAATCCGCCAAAACAGGGGTAAAGGTTGCATAGCAGGCGCGATAAATACATCTCGCACCAACTCGAAATCAAGATTGCTGTTGAATAACGCTGAGCATAAATACTTTGCTGTATTACCTTTGCCCACGGGTAAATCGGCTATGCGGTTACAACCACTGAGTAGGAATAGCGTTATTCCTACAAGCGTAAGAATTAGTTTTTTAGAATTTATTAGATCCAGCATTTTGCTTACCCTATTTTATTATTCGAAAGAGTATAGGACGTAGATAATTGGCAAGTAGCCTGATATCAAGTGTATTAAGCCTCAATGGACTAGCAGGCCGATCAATGTGCATAAAGATTACCGCAAACCTAAAGTCATGACAAGCTGGAGACTTGTCCAATACCAAATGAGTCTGAAGTATACCCTTGTTTCTAATACGAAATGAGTCTTAAAAGGTGAAATGAGCTCAATTCCTGTTCATGATCCATAGATGGAAA
>JAESQG010000498.1 GCA_016765265.1 Pseudomonadales bacterium
ACTACCGATGTCACTCCGTGCCAGCCGGAAATGGTGCACCATGGATCCCAGCGGATCTGGGCGTCGTAATGGGTATGTAAATCAATAAAGCCCGGAGCAACGATAGCCCCCTTTGCATCAATTTCCTGTTTTGCGGTGCCTTTTACTCGGCCACCCAGTTGGGCAATTTTTCCGTCTTTAATCCAAACGTCGCCCTTGTATCGCGGCACTCTTGTACCATCTACTACCGTGCCACCTCGAATGTGTAGGTCATATTCTGACATGAGAACTCCTTTCTTCATACGTGATTGGTTGGTAATCAACTGTCTGTTTTTCTTCCGATTGTTTTCCTTAAACTACTCTTTGCTTTCCTAAAACTACGACTTAGTAAATATTTTTTAATTGTGAACACCTGATTGTTAACATATATCCCCACAACAAACAAAACAATGCGAGATAAACGCTACACAACAGATTGGTCATCTCGCGCTCAAAGCAAAAAAGTAACGTTATCTTGAGCCTCATCAAGCTTTAACAAGATCACTTTCTTTTTTTGAATAATAAAATCCGAGTCACTTTCTAGAAGTTCGTATTCGGACCTCCCCGCATGCATATTTTGCACATGACCACGCAACTCAACCACCATAAAGTTGGCATAGGCCTTGATGGTATCGCCGTCCTGATAAGTTTCAATGTTAGTTACGGTGCGTAGGGTCCGTGACTTTGGGGATTGAGCAAAAGCATTGCCTTCAATTAACCTAATAATGTGGTTCTCTAGCATGCGCCGGTCACAATAAAGGATAGAGACATGTTTCTTGGGATCAGTATCCTCATTATTACAGGGGATCCAATAGATGCACTTCTTATCCCATAAATCCAACCAGGGCTGATAGCTGTTACTGTCCATCAACCGGGCTTCTTTAAAAAGGAAGGATTCAACTCGTTCTTTTAAGTCTAACTGTTTATTAGTCGACATTTTGTTCCATCACCTCCAACCAGTGTCGCCACATAGCCCGCTGCGGAGTCTCATCCGTAACCTGGCCCCTAAGAGTACCATCGGATAATTTTTCTTCTCGATGCAAACCTCGTCGAAAAAGCAACCAAGGTTCCATGGTACAAGCCAAGCCTTCCTGAACTCGATTAAACATTTCCACATCATCGTGGATACCACCACCTTGTGGCGAATAAAACTGTTCGAATTGTCGAATTCGCATGGTATTTATTTCGTCAGGTACTCCTTTCAGAAGTGTCGGCGCTAGTTCTACTTCCGTGCGATTAAAAGCGATGGGACGTATGGTGCGTACCTGCTGACCCAGCACTACGAGATTGGGGAATACGTTCATATGCGTACCGCCAACAACTAGGACCTTCTCAGCGCGTTCCTTACCATAGGCCTCTACCATATCATCGTAATATTTTTTCCCCCAAGGGGTTTTCTTCAAGGCTTTGAGTCGGCCTTCCTTCCTTTGCGGCACTAGGTTGTATGCGGCAGTGTCAATATGTGCATTACCATTCCCCAATGCACGAACACTTGCGATGGAGCTACCGTTGAAAATATCCAGTTTCACACCCGTCATTCTAGAGATGGTTTTAAAGTACGATTGATGAGTAAAATTGGGATGATAGCCGTCGATGGAGTTTTCCATCTGCAATTTCCAACTGCCCTGATAAACCAGTTTCACTGTCCCTGCTTGAACTAGTATTTCCCCTTCTGGCGATAGATCACAGAAATAATCAATTTGTTCCATGGTGGGCCCACCCAGATTTTCGAGTAGGCTGATTTTGGGTTTTCCCATGCAGGCAAATACAAACCCACGATAGGTATCGATGGCAGTGGGCTTAGTCAGAGAAAATTCAGTTTTATCTAGATTATCGTAGGCCTCTTCAAAGGGAATGCCCGTGAGTTTTCCATCTAGATCATAAGTCCAGCCATGATATTCACAGCGAAACTTTTTAGTGTTACCACACGGTTCCTGACATACCGTTGCTGCTCGATGACGACAACGATTAAATAAGACTTGAACACTACCATTAGTATCTCGGCACAAAATAATCGGCGCGGTGCCAATGGTTGAACGTTTAAAATCTCCAGGGTTAGGCACTTCGGTAACGTGGCCTACGTATACCCACTCCCTTGCATAGATCCGTTGTAATTCATCCTGAAAGATATCAGGATCTGTATAAACGGATCCATGCACGCCATCAGGACGGACGAAATCGCTATAATTTGTAAATTGCCTCATAGTTCACCTTTAAAAACCAATTTATTAGCTCTCAATACCCAGTTCCTTTGGAAGTTTGTCACCACCTCGGATTCTGGAAAAGCCTCGAACACCGAAGCCCCCATCATGATTTAGTATCACCCCAGTCGCTGGGATATTATCTTCACGAGAAGCGAAAAAAACATAAGCGCCGGTATAATCTTTTGGACTTGGCATTACACCCACAGGCACAAGATCTGGAACAGCGGCGGAAAGTGCTTTGCCAGGTATCACTCGCTCTGCTTGCCCCAATGCTTCGGACCCTCGCAGATTTGTATCTATGGCTCCCGGTGCGACGCCATTAACCCGTATATGAGGCGCTAGTTCAAACGCAAACTGCCGGATCAATCCTACCACCGCATGCTTTGTCGCAGTGTAAAGCGGACCACCACCGTCAGGGTAGAAACCGGCGTTTGAGACAGTGAAAATCATAGAACCCCCGCTTCGAGTGAGTGGTTCCAATGCTGCTTTGGCAAGATACAAATATCCCTTGACGTTGGTATGAAATAAATCATCAAAAGATTGGTCCAGCTTTTCTGTTGGCAGCCGCACCAAGGATGTAGAAAAATCCCAGATGCCCGCATTGCCAATAATACAGTCCAGCTTGCCGAACTTGTCAACGCAACGGGCAACTGCAGTCTCATTATCCTGATAAACCCGCACATCACCTTGGATGGTCACAAGCTTATCCCCATAACCCTGATCATGGATTTTTTGGGTCAGCTTATCGATGGCCTGTTCAGATTTATCCATCACTGCAATACTCGCACCCTCAACGAGAAATCGCTCCACGATGGCAAAGCCAAGACCCGATGCACCACCGGTGATTAAAATAATTTCGTTATCGAGGCGAGCCATTTAATATTCCTTTTTCCTATTCCAGGAATCACCTTCTTGGAACTTCAGTCAAACATCTAAAACAAATTACTCAAATTTTGCGAGAGTATGAGGGTTTGATCTAAATAGATATGCCGTTGAGCCAACTTCAAGCCCCCATCGACTCGTCTAATAACGTCCTGCCGCCGACCAATCCAGCTGTCTTCTTCACTGCCATAACGGGTTCTATAAAGGTGGAAGTTTAAACCCACAGTGATTTCATCACCTGTATTGTCAACTATCCGAATATTACTAACGAAGTGGCGCGTGCGCGAAGGCGGATCTTCCGACCACGCCATTTTCCCCGTCATTTTTTTCACTCGAAGTTGAAGCATCATTAAGTCTTCATCAAAAAAAGCCATGGCACCTGGCGCGGTGAATTCTTTGTCGAGTTCACGGGAGGTGGTTGTTCGACGTATTGGCATCCAATAATGAATGTCCTGCGTGAGCAAATTAATCCATTCATCAAATCGCCGCTCATCTAATAAATTAGCTTCGTGATAAAGAAATTGTTCAATCTCATACTGGAGCAACATCTGCTCTGAGGTAATTTTTTCTGACATATTAGCCCCCATCAGATCTTCCCCCTGGGTTCAGGGGAATGGCCATTAATCAACTCCCCCCAATTGTCTGCCTGCATCCATTCAGACCATGATTGATATAACCAACGTTGAGCGTGCTCATTTACCACTGTTTCAATACACGACTGCCCTGACTCATCAACATAAACTTCATCCAGCCCCATTCCCATTTTAAAATTAAGGGGTCGACTGCCGGTGATCAATCCCTTGGATCCGCTGGTTGAATGGCTCCAGTTTTCGCCATCGTCTTGCTCCAAAAGACCGCCCGGCCCAAAGAAGTGTATCGCCCCTTGAATAACCCTTTTCTTACCTTCTGGCGCCATGTTTTTGTCAACAAAAGTAAACCACCATAATTCGGTTTCCATGGGGCCTCTCGGAATGCGCAAACAAAGCTAGGTACCACCGGTAGATACCCACAGATTTGGGAAGATATTGGGATGACCTTTCGACCTAATCCCCACAGGGCCTAAAGCTTCCTTAACACTTTTCTCACCTCTCCAGGAATTGGGATTCTTTGGATTTTTACGACTAGCTACCGGGTCAACATCACCGTATTTTTCTTCGAGGCGCTGTTGCTCCTTCTGGTCAATTCCAGCTCCTCCAATAGCATGACCGTATTCTCCCAAGATAACCATCTGGCTCTCAGGTGCGAGAAAATCTTCCGTCAGCAGGCCCAACTTAACAGCAGAGCCATGGCTGATGATGGGATGATACCAATCAAATAAATTATCAACTGCCAATTTCCAATTACACTTTATGATATTTTTCTGGATTCCATCTACACACTCAATATCCCCTTGCTCAGCAATATGGTCCAATCCT